>CAZVDW010000245.1:0-3669 GCA_964625645.1 uncultured Rhodospirillaceae bacterium | reverse complement strand
CAGCGACCGCGTGCTCGGCTGCCACCTGATCGGCGCCGACGCGCCTGAGATCGTGCAGGGCCTGGCGAGCGCCCTCCAAGGCGGCGCGACATAAGCCCAGGGCGACGGCCCAATGGCCCTCCCTCCGGCGGCGCCACCCCGAGCTTGCCGAAGACATGCTGAACGACCTTGTCGGCCTCGTCGTCGCCGACCGTCTCGTCAGCATAGCCCCAGCCCCAAAACTTCAGACCCCTTGGCCGCTCAACCATTGTATATGCCCTTATATCATGTGGTTACAGGCGTTTTCCAAGTCAAAAGATTATGAATCGACAGGCATATACATGGTCACCAGCTCCTCCGCCGCCGTGGGATGGATGGCCATTGTGGCGTCGAACTGGGCTTTTGTCGCGCCGCATTTGAGGGCGATCGCCATGCCCTGCACGATCTCAGGCGCGTCGGCGCCGATCAGGTGGCAGCCGAGCACGCGGTCGCTGTCGCGATCCACCACCAGCTTCATCAGCGTCCGCCCCGGATTGCCGCTCAGCGTGTTCTTGAGCGGGCGGAAGGTGGAGCGGTAGATATCGACCGAGGCATAGGCCAGCCGCGCCGCCTCTTCGGTCAACCCCACAGTGCCGATGGTCGGCTGGCTGAACACCGCCGTGGCGATATCGGCGTAGTCGACGCGCTGGGGATTGCCGTTGAACCAGGTCTCGGCCAGCGCCCTGCCCTCGGCGATGGCGACGGGAGTGAGATTGTTGCGGTCGGTGCAGTCGCCGATGGCGTAAACGCCCGCCAGCGTCGTCTGCAAATCCTCGTCCACCACGATGGCGCCGTTGTCCGCCATCACCACGCCCGCTTGCGCCAGGCGGATACCGGCGGTGTTGGGCTGGCGGCCGGTGGCGAACAGCACCGCATCGGCAGCGAGGGTCACGCCATCGGTGGTAGCCACGGCATAGGCATTGCCGGCCCGGCGCACCTCGGTGACCTTGCAGCCGGCATGGATGGCGACGCCGCTCTGCCGCATCTCATCTTCCAGATGCAGGCGCAGGTCATGGTCGAAGCCTCGCAACAGATGGTCGGCACGGATGAGGATCGTCACCTCGGCGCCGAGCTGGCTGAAGATGCCGGCGAGCTCCACGGCGATATAGCCACCGCCGGCGATGACGACGCGCTCGGGGAAGGCCGGCAGGTCGAGCGCCTCGTTCGAGCTGATGACGTGTTCCCGGCCGGGAAACGGTTGCACCTCGGGCCAGCCGCCGGTGGCGACCAGAATCCTTTCGGCGGTGACCTTGCGGTCGGCGACCTCGACCGTATGCGCATCCACCAGCGCAGCCCGCCCCGCCAGGGTTTCGACGCCGGCAGTGGCGAGCATCGAATGGTAGATGCCTTCGAGGCGGTCGAGCTCGGTGTTCTTGTTGGCGATCAGTGTCGGCCAATCGAACCGGGCATCCGGGATGGTCCAGCCATAGCCCGCCGCATCCTCGATCTCCTCGCGCACCTGCGAGGCGTGGACCAGCAGCTTCTTCGGCACGCAGCCGCGCAGCACGCAGGTGCCGCCGACGCGGCCCTCCTCGCAAATCGCGACGCGCGCGCCATAGGCCCCGGCGCGCCGGGAGGCGGCAACGCCCCCCGAGCCGGCACCGATGGTGACGAGGTCGTAGTCGTAGGCCAACTGGCGCTACTTATCGATGGCGCCCATCAGCATGTACTTGGTCTCCATGAACTCGAGCATGCCTTCGCGCGCACCCTCGCGGCCGATGCCGGATTCCTTGACGCCGCCGAAGGGCGCGACTTCCGTCGACAGGATGCCCTCGTTGATGCCGACCATGCCGTATTCGAGCGCCTCGGCGACGCGCCAGATGCGGCCGATGTCGCGGCTGAAGAAATAGGCGGCAAGGCCGAACTCGGTGTTGTTGGCCATGGTGATGGCCTCTTCCTCGCTGTCGAAGCGGAACAGCGGCGCCACCGGACCGAAGGTCTCCTCGCTGGCAATCTTCATGTCCTCGGTGACGCCGGTGAGCACGGTCGGCTGGAAGAACTGGCCGCCAAGGTCGTGGCGCGCGCCACCGGCAGCCACCGCCGCGCCCTTGGCGACGGCATCGGAGATGTGTTCCTCTACCTTTTCTATCGCCGCCATGTCGATCAGCGGGCCTTGGGTCACGCCATCGCCGAGGCCGTCGCCGACCTTGAGCCCGGCCACCGCCGCGCCGAGACGCTTGGAGAATTCGTCGTAGACGCCGTCCTGCACCAGAATGCGGTTGGCGCAGACACAGGTCTGGCCGGCATTGCGGTACTTGGACGCCATGGCGCCCGCCACCGCCTGGTCGAGATCGGCATCGTCGAAGACGATCAGCGGCGCGTTGCCGCCAAGCTCGAGGGACATCTTCTTGATGGTCTCGGCGCATTGCGCCATCAGCACCTTGCCGATCTCGGTCGAGCCCGTGAACGACATCTTGCGCACGATCGAATTGCCCGTCAGCTCGCCGCCGATGGCGCCGGCCGAGCCGGTGATCAGGTTGAAGACACCCTTGGGGATGCCGGCCTCTTCGGCGAGCACGGCCAGGGCCAGCGCGCTGTAGGGCGTGGCGCTCGCCGGCTTGATGATGATCGGACAGCCGGCGGCGAGTGCCGGGGCCGCCTTGCGCGTGATCATGGCGGTGGGAAAGTTCCACGGCGTGATCGCGGCGACGACGCCGATCGGCTCCTTGGTGACGACGATGCGGCGATCCGGCAGCGTCGCCGGAATGACCTCGCCGTAAGCCCGCTTGGCTTCCTCGGCAAACCACTCGACGAACCACGAGGCGTAGTGGATCTCGCCTTTCGCCTCGGGCAGCGGCTTGCCCTGCTCCAAGGTCATGATCATGCCGAGATCGTCGAGGTTCTCGTGCATGAGGTCGAACCAGCGGCGCAGAATCTGCGCCCGATCCTTGCCGGTCAGCGCGCGCCAGGCCGGCCAGGCGGCGTTCGCCGCATCGATGGCACGGCGGGTCTCGTCGGCGCCCATCCTGGGCACCGTGCCGAGCACGTCGCCATTGGCGGGATTGGTGACCTCGAACGTGCCACCCGAGTCGGCGTCGACCCACTCGCCGTCGATGTAGCACTGGCTGCGAAACAGGCTCGGATTGTTGAGCTGCATGGTTCTCTCCATTGGCAAATGGGCACGCCGGCGGAAGCCCCGGCGGGTAGGTCCCTGTTTGTGCTGAATTCGTAGCCCGAGTATACGCGCCGCGCGCCACGCGGCAAGACATGCTGTCGCCATTCGGCGGCCGGCAAACAGTCACACGGGCGTGAACAGAGTTGAATCGGCAAGAGCCCTCCCAAGGGCTGTAATGGTGACGAGATGAGATGTGGGCGAGAGGGGAGACAACGCCATGCAAGTCAACACCAGAAGCCGGTTGCTCACCACCACGGTGATACCGTTCGTTCTTGGCATCGGCCTGGCCACGGCCGGTTGTACCGATTCCGGCGACAGGGCCGGCGGCTGTAGTGCCGCCGTTTGTAAAGCCTGTGGCGCCTGTGGCGGTTGCAACCCGTGCGGCGGCTGCAATCCGTGCGCTGCCGGGTGCGGCGCGTGCAATCCCTGTGCAGCGGCAGGCTGCGGCGCCTGCGGTCCCTGCGGCGGCTGCAATCCCTGTGCGGCGGCAGGCTGCGGCGCCTGCAATCCCTGCGCGGCGGCGGGTTGCGGGCCTT
>CAZVDW010000244.1:0-1820 GCA_964625645.1 uncultured Rhodospirillaceae bacterium | reverse complement strand
AGGCTTCATCCAGGCGCCCGGCGGCGACCAGGGCGATGTAGCCCTGGGCCCGCTGGCCGGCCGGGCAGGCCTCGCGGCAGGGCGCGATGCCGCGCTTCTCGATGGCATAGGTGTCGGGCGTCGCCTGGGGATAGAGCCGGTGCGCCGCCGTGCGCTGGCTGAGCCATTCGTCGAAACTGTTGGCAAAGCTCTCGGGACAGACCTCGGCGCATTCGCCGCAGCCGTTGCAGGTGGCAAGGTCGACATAGCGCGGCTCGGTGCGCAGCGTGGCGCTGAAATGGCCCGGCTCGCCGGCAAGCGCCATGACCTGGCTGCCGGTGAGTATCTCGACATTGAGGTGGCGACCGACCTCGACCAGGCGCGGCGATATGGTGCACATGGCGCAGTCGTTGGTCGGGAAAGTCTTGTCGAGCTGCGCCATGTGGCCGCCGATGGCGGACTTCTCCTCGACCAGATAGACCTTGTATCCGGCATCGGCGAGGTCGAGCGAAGCCTGCATGCCGGCGATGCCGCCGCCAACCACCATGACGGCGCCGACTGCGCCGCGGTCCCCGGCAGGGTCGCTTGCCGTCATTCGCTCACCCACCAGTGCCCACCGCCTGTCCGCCGGCGCATGCTCACGCGCCTCCATCCCGGCAAGTAATCTCACGTCGCACCGCGATGTCGCTTACTTAGATCAAGAACTCAAACCAGCACGGTGACGACCGCCCGCCGCGGCTTGGCCGCGCACCGCGACCTTCGGCTTTCCAGCAACAGCTCGGATCATTCCAATGCCATCAAAATAGAGAGTGATAAAAAGAATTTTAACGCTAATTTTTAGACTTTCTAAATTATTCAGATTATCAATACTTGAATATATGATATTATACTCCTCTAATACGATATGACTCCAGGCGGTCAAATGGTGCCGGGGAGGGCGATATGCCGAGGCATAGACTTTGGGCCGGCGGTGGCTATAAGCAGGAATACGAGAACTCCTGCTGGGCGGCATGCTCACGCTATGTGAACAATTTCTGCCACGCGCAAACCGGGCGAGGCAGCGATTTCCTGACCGACGGCGGCTTCGCCACGGCGATCAAGCACAGCGTCAACGCGGAGACGGCCATCGAAGGCATTCTCGACAAGGCACACATGTGGGACGGGCACGATTCCGAGTACATCCCGGGATTTGCCGAGATCAAGGCCGAGATCGTCGCCGGCCGGATGCTCTGCGTCTGCGTCAATCCCACGCGCCACGGCTATCTTTGCAAGGAGCCGATCGTCGGCGGGCATTACGTGGTCATCCTCGGCTACAGCGACGAGGGCGAGATCGGGATCATGGACCCGGCCGGCGGCGACATCGCCTGGCAGACCTACCACCAGACCATCTACACCACGCCATTTGGCCCCGACATGTACTGGTGCGGCACGGACTACACCAACGGCCAGCCCCTGAGCTAAGCCCAAAATCCGACCTCATGCGCATGAGGGCATTGGCGAATCGCCGCCGGTTTGCTAGCAAGAGCGAAGCATGACAAAGGGGATACCGGCCGTGGTACGAAGAATTGTAGGAATTGTAGCGGTGGCGGCAGCGTGTCTGATGGCGCTTCCGGCAGGCTCGGCGAAGGCAGAAGACGGCGCCACGCTTGGCGAACGCGTGGGCGAGGTGTTCCTGCGCAGCATGAAGCACTGGCGTTACGATTACGGAATCATGGCCACGACGAAGGCCGGCGTGGCGTGCATTCCGTGGCAGAGGCTGGACGGCGAATATCTCGACGAAGCGATCTTCGAGGCGCTCGGCTTTTCCTATTCAGTCGCCAAGGAGGAGGCCGCCATCCGCA
>CAZVDW010000243.1:0-4436 GCA_964625645.1 uncultured Rhodospirillaceae bacterium | reverse complement strand
GCTTGCCGTAACCCTGCACGAGGCGGCTCATGGCTGGGTGGCGTGGAAGCTCGGCGATCCCACCGCCCATGCCCGCGGCCGCGTCACCTTCAATCCGCTCAAGCATGTGGATCCTTTCGGCACGGTGCTGCTGCCGCTGCTTCTGTTTTTGGCGAAGGCGCCGTTTCTGTTCGGCTATGCCCGTCCCGTGCCGGTCAATTTCAGGGCGCTCCGCAAGCCCCGGCGGGATATGGTCTTGGTGGCCCTTGCCGGGCCGGGGATCAACCTGGCGCTGGCGTTGTTGGCGGCGTTTTTGCTGCGCGGCATGCTTGCGATCAAGGCTGCGCAATTCGAATGGGTCGTGCGGAACTTGATGAACGCCATGATCATCAATCTGGTGCTGGCGGTGTTCAACATGTTGCCGATTCCCCCGCTTGACGGCGGTCGCGTGGCAGTTGGCGTGCTTCCGCGGCCCCTGGCACGGCCCCTGGCGCGGCTTGAACGCTACGGCCTTTTCATCCTGATCGGATTGTTGCTGCTTCTGCCTTGGCTCGGTGACAAGCTTGGCCAGGATCTCAATGTGATGGCGTGGCTGGTGTGGGAACCGGCTATGCTGATACTGAAGGCGATTGGAACGGTGGCGGGGTTGTGACGGATACGACGGCGAACATGGCGGACGATTTCGAGGACGACGGGGAGGGTCCCGTTCCGGCCCAGCTCGTGCTCGATCTCGACGGCTTCGAGGGGCCGATCGACGTGTTGCTCGGGTTGGCGCGGGATCAGAAGGTGGACCTGATCCATATCTCGATCCTGCAGCTGGCGGATCAGTTTCTCGACTATGTGCGCCAAGCGCGACGCCAGCGGCTTGAATTGGCGGCCGACTATCTGGTGATGGCGGCCTGGCTCGCCTACCTCAAGTCACGCCTGCTGCTGCCGACGGAAGGCGAGGAGGACGAGCCGAGCGGCGCGGAGATGGCCGATGCCCTGGCCTTCCAGCTGCGCCGTCTCGAAGCCATGCGCGAGGCCGCGACGAAGCTCATGGCCGGCGACCTGTTGGGCCGCGATATCTTCGCGCGCGGCCAGCCGGACGGCATCGAGGTGGTCTCGAAGCCGATCTATGCCATCGACCTGCACGACCTGTTGCGCGCCTATGCCAGCCATCGCCAGCGCCAGGGCACGAAGGCGGTATTGCATGTGGAGCGCGGCCGCCTGATGAGCCTGAGCGATGCGGTGCGGCGGCTTTCGGGCATGCTCGGCATCGCCTTGGAGTGGACCACCCTGGCCCGTTTCCTGCCGGAAGATATCGGCGATCCGCTGTTGGCGCGCTCGTCGCTGGCGGCGACCTTCGTCGCCTCGCTCGAGCTTTGCAAGGAAGGCAAGCTGCGCCTGCGCCAATCCGAGGCTTTCGCGCCGATCTATATTCGCAGCAAGGAGAGGACACCTTGAAGGCCAAGCGCGACGCGGCGGAAGCCGAGCAGATCAGGGTGATAGAGGCGCTGCTGTTCGCCAGCCGGGCGCCGCTCGGCGAGGACGACCTGGCGGCGCACCTGCCCGAGGGGACGGACGTCAAGGCGCGGCTTGCCGCCTTGGCCGAGGACTATGCCGAGCGCGGCATCAATCTCGTTCAGGTGAGCCACGGCTGGGCTTTGCGCACGGCGCCCGACCTTGGCGCCGCGCTCAGGCGTGAGAAGGACGTGCAGCGGAAATTGTCGCGCGCCGCCTTGGAGACCCTGGCCATCATCGCCTACCACCAGCCGGTGACCCGAGCCGAGGTCGAGGAGATCCGTGGCGTCGCCGTCAGCAAGGGCACCCTCGACATTCTTTTCGAGCAGGGCTGGGTGCAGCCCCGTGGCCGCCGCCGCACGCCGGGCCGGCCCGCCACCTGGGTCACAACCGCCTCCTTCCTCGACCATTTCGGGCTCTCCGCGCTCGATGATCTGCCCGGCGTGGAAGAGCTCAAGGCCGCCGGCCTGCTCGATGCCCGCGCGGTTCCCGCCGGCCTCTCGCTCGGCGCCATCGCATCCGGCGAGGAGCAACAGGCCGAAGACGACGAGAGCGAGGCGGACGAGCCTGTCGAAGAGCTCGCTGACGAGTAAGGCCGCGGCAGCTTAACCCATGTGTTTGCGTTTTTCGTACGAGGCGATATTGTACAGGCTGTTATTGCGAATAAATCGCATTCGCAACCTGCGATGAATAATACAATCCGGTGAAAAAACAATGCTCTGCAATAAACACCTAAGAAATCAGTGCGCCGTTGTTTGGCTTGCCATGGCTGCGGTCGTGCTGCTGCCGGCGGCTGGCTTCGCGGCTGAGGTCAACATTTATTCGGCGCGCAAGGAGGCCTTGATCAAGCCGCTGCTCGACCGCTTCGCGGCGGAGACCGGGATCACCGTCAACCTGGTGACCGGCAAGGCCTCGCAGCTTTACGAGCGCCTGCTCAGCGAAGGGCGCAACTCGCCCGCCGACCTGTTCGTGACCGCCGATGTGGGCAATCTGCACCGGGCCAAGGCGGCGGGGCTGCTGGCGGCGGCCGACTCGGCGGCGCTGCGGGCGGCGGTGCCGGCTGCCTATCGCGACCCGGACCGCACCTGGTACGGCCTCAGCCTGCGCGCGCGGGTCATCGTCTACGCGCCGGACAGGGTCTCGGTGGAGACGCTCACGACCTACGAAGCGCTAGCCGACGAGGCCTGGGCGGACCGCCTGCTCGTGCGCTCGTCGAGCAATGTCTACAACCAGTCGCTGATCGCCTCGCTGATCGCCGCCCATGGCGAGGTCGCGACCGAGGCCTGGGCGCGCGGCCTGGTCGCCAACATGGCACGGCGGCCGAAGGGCGGCGACACGGACCAAATTCGTGGCGTCGCGGCGGGCGAGGGCGATGTGGCGATCGCCAATACGTACTATTACGGCCGCCTTGCCGCCTCGGAAGACCCGGACAAGCGCGCCGTTGCCGCTGCCACGCGCATCTTCTTTCCCAATCAGGACGGCCGCGGCGCCCATGTGAATGTCAGTGGCGCCGGTGTCACCGCGCATGCGCCGAACCCGGATGCTGCCTTGCGTCTGCTCGAATTTCTGGCCTCGCCGGCGGGCCAGCGGATATTTGCCGAGCTCAACCACGAATTCCCCGTCGACGAGTCTGTGACGGCCTCGGACGTCGTGCAGGCCTGGGGCGACTTCAAGGCCGATACCAGCGGTCTCGCCCGCTTCGGCGAGCTCAACGGTGCCGCCATCCGCCTCGCCGACCGCGCCGGCTGGCCTTAAGACCGATGCCTGCGCTGGCCGGCATATCCCGGCCCTGGCAGCTGGCGCCACCGCTGATCGCCGCCTTGATCGCGGTTCCGGTCCTGACCATTGCGGCGCAGCTGTTTGCGCCATCGGGCGGGGTCTGGGGCCATCTCGTCGACACGGTGCTCTGGCGCTATATCGGCAATACGGTGTGGCTCGGTCTCGGCGTCGGGCTCGGCACCCTGGTGATCGGCACCGGCACGGCCTGGCTTTGCGTCATGTGCCGCTTTCCCGGGCGCGGCGTGCTGGAGTGGGCGCTGCTGTTGCCGCTTGCCGTCCCCACCTACGCCATCGCCTTTACCTATGCCGGCATGTTCGATTTCGCCGGTCCCGTGCAAGCCGGCTTGCGCGAGGCCTTCGGCTGGACCCGCCACGATTACTGGTTCCCGGAAGTCCGCTCGCTGGGCGGCGCCATCGCGGTGATGTCGCTGGTGCTCTACCCCTATGTCTACCTGCTGGCCCGGGCCAGCTTCCTCAACCAGTCCGTCTGTGCCCTGGAAATCGGCCGTACCCTGGGGCGCGGATCGTGGGCGAGCTTTTTCGCCATCGGCCTGCCGTTGGCGCGCCCGGCGCTGGCCGGTGGCGTCTCGCTGGCCCTGATGGAGGCGCTGAGCGACTTCGGCACGGTGCAATATTACGGCGTCGACACCTTCACCACGGGCATCTACCGCACCTGGTTCGGGCTTGGCGATGCGGCCGCGGCGGCACAGCTTGCCGCCGTGCTGCTGGTTTTCGTGGCGCTTTTGCTGATTCTCGAGCAGGCCTCGCGCGGCGGCGCCCGCTATCATCACACCTCGGGCCGCTACCGGCCGCTGCCGAGTTACCCCTTGCAGGGGCTGCGCAAGTGGCTGGCCTGCCTTGCCTGCCTGTTGCCATTGGCGCTCGGTTTTCTGTTGCCGGCGCTGCAGCTCGGCGTCTGGACCATCGAGACCTGGCGCGAGACGATCGATTTCCACTTCGCCGGGCTGGCCTGGAACAGCTTCCGCCTGGCCGCCCTGACGGCGTTTCTGGCGGTGGCCGTGGCCCTGCTGCTGGCCTATGCCGTGCGCCTCGGCGCCGGGCTGGTGGCGCGGGCGGCGGCGCGGGTCGCCTCGCTCGGCTATGCCGTGCCCGGCTCGGTGATTGCTGTCGGCGTGCTGGTGCCGTTCGCCGCGCTCGACACGGCAATCGACAGC
>CAZVDW010000242.1:0-2608 GCA_964625645.1 uncultured Rhodospirillaceae bacterium | reverse complement strand
CGGGCCCGCGCCGCGCCGGCGCCCCCGGGCCCCCCCCGGGCCACCCCCCCCCCCCACCCCGCCGACGATACCGCCGGCCCCCTGGTCGGCCTCGACCAGCACCTGCCGACAAATGGATAGGGTGCGATCGACGGTCCCGGCGATGAGGCCTTCGAAAGTGGCGCGATCGAGGGTCAACGAAACCGGCTCGCCTGCCAGCACGGCGCCGAAGGTTCCGGACTCGGAATCGCTCAGGGCTTCCTTGGCCTCACGCGCGGCCGCCAGCATGTGCTTGGCGCCGCCGCTGTCGAGACTGGCGATGGCAAGGCTGGCGAGCCAATGCTCGGCCAAGGCATGGTCGAAGTCGTCGCCGCCGAGCGCCGCGTCGCCGCCGGTCGCCAGCACCTGGAAGACGCCCTTTTCGAGGCGCAGAATGGAAATATCGAAGGTGCCGCCGCCCAGATCGAAAACCGCGTAGATGCCCTCGGCGCCCTTGTCGAGGCCGTAAGCCAATGCTGCCGCCGTGGGCTCGTTGACCAGGCGCAGGGCATCGAGGCCGGCGAGCCTGGCGGCGTCCTTGGTGGCGGCCCGCGCGGCATCGTCGAAATAGGCGGGCACGGTGATCACGGCATGTTCGACCGCGTGGCCGAGGCCGACTTCGGCGCGCTCGCGCATGGCACGCAGTATCTCGGCCGAGATCTCGACCGGGCTCAGCCCGTGGCCCTTGACGCCGAGGCGGACCATGCCGCCGTCGCTGTCGGCAGCGATAGAAAAGGGCAAGGTTCCGGCCAGCGACTTGACGTCCTCGGGGCCGCGGCCCATCAGCCGCTTGACCGACGAGACCACGGCGTCCGGATCCTCGGCGAGGACGGCGACGGCCTCGGTGCCGACGGCGCGCACGCCATCTTCGTCATAGGCGACCACCGAGGGCAGCAGCGCCTGGCCGCAGAGATCGCGGATGGCCTCGACGCTGCCGGACTGGGCGATCGCAACCACCGAATTGGTAGTGCCCAAATCGATGCCCACGGCATTGACCGACTCGTGCGGCAGCGGGGTCTGCCCGGGTTCGTGAATATCAAGCAACATCAAGCACTTCCGCTAAGCGCGACACGCCGCAGGCGGGCCTCGCTGGCAAGTTTGTCGAGATAAGCGAGCCGGCCCACAAGACCACCCGCCTGCTCCATACGCTCAGCCGCAAAGGCCTCGCCAAGCGCCACGATACAGGCCTCGCGACGCCTGGCGACATCGGCGGCGAGCACACCGACACCGTCATCGCCGGCCGCGGCCAGGGCCTCGCGATCCTCGAGCGCCTCCAGCAGCACCTCGGCATCGTCCTCGGCCGCCGCCACGCCGGCGAGCGCGAGCAGATATTCCGCCCGCCGCAAGGGCGAGCGCAAGGTCTGATAGGCTTCGTTGAGGCTCGTCGCCTGCTGCATCGACAGCGCCCGCTCAGGTGCCCCGCGGGCCGCGAAACGGTCGGGATGCAGACGCCGCTGCAGCGCCAGATAGTGCTGTTCCAGCTCAGCCGCATCGAGCGCGAAGGCGCGCGCCAGGCCAAGCCGCGCGAAATGGTCCGCTTGGCCGGGCGGCTGCACGGCCTGACAGGTTTCGCAAAAGGCAAGCCCGCTCGCCACCGGTCCCTTGCAGGACCAGCAAGGATCAAACGTGGAAGGATTCACCGCAGCCGCACTTACCCTTCTCGTTGGGATTGTTGAAGGTGAAGCCGGAGCTCAGGGTTTCCTCGACATAATCCATTTCGCTGCCGATGAGGAACATCACCGCCTTGGGATCGATGAGCACGGTCACGCCCTTATCGGCCACCACCTCGTCGAAGCTCTCGATGTTGTCGGCATATTCGAGCGTATAGGCGAGGCCGGAACAGCCTGCATTGCGCACGCCGACGCGAATGCCCGCGCTTTCCTTGCCGCGCTCGTCGAGCAGCGCCTGGATGCGCTCGGCCGCGGCATCGCTGATGGTGATAACAGCCGGCGGCGGCGGGCGCTGGCCGGAGACGGGGATTTGCTGTTGATCGCTCATCGACTCTCTTCGTCCTTACTCCGCTGCCTCGTCGGCCGCATCATGTTTGTCGCGATAGTCCCGGATCGCCGCCTTGATCGCATCCTCAGCCAATACCGAGCAGTGGATCTTGACCGGGGGCAAGGCCAGATGTTCGGCAATCTGGGTGTTCTCGATGGATTCGGCGTCGTCCAGCGATTTGCCCTTGATCCATTCGGTCGCCAGCGAGCTCGAGGCTATCGCCGAGCCGCAGCCGAAGGTCTTGAACTTGGCGTCTTCGATGACGCCCTGCTCGTCGACCTTGATCTGCAGCTTCATGACGTCGCCACACGCCGGTGCGCCGACCAATCCCGTGCCAACGCTGGGGTCGGCCTTGTCGAGTGCGCCCACATTGCGCGGGTTCTCGTAGTGATGGATGACCTTATTGTCGTATGCCATTGCCGTAACTCTCCCTAACTCCAAACGAAGTCACGCTCAGTGCTCGCTCCACTGAATGGATTTGATATCTATGCCTTCCTGGACCATTTCCCAGAGCGGGCTCATCTCGCGCAAGCGCCCGACGTGATCGACAATGGTCTCCACGGCATAGTCGATTTCCGCCTCGGTATTGAAG
>CAZVDW010000241.1:0-8734 GCA_964625645.1 uncultured Rhodospirillaceae bacterium | reverse complement strand
GCCTGAGCAGGGCCGGGTCGAGCACGTCGGGGCGGTTGGTGGCGGCCAGCACGATGACCGCCTCGTGGCCGGCGAAACCGTCCATCTCGCTCAAGATCTGGTTCAGCGTCTGCTCGCGCTCGTCATGGCCGCCGCCGAAGCCGGCGCCGCGCACCCGACCCACGGCGTCGAGCTCGTCGATGAAAAGGATGGCGGGCGCGCGCTTCTTGGCCTCGTCGAACATGCGGCGCACGCGGCTGGCGCCGACGCCGACGAACATCTCGATGAACTCCGACGCCGAGATGTGAAAGAACGGCACGCCGGATTCGCCGGCCAGGGCGCGCGCCAGCAAGGTCTTGCCGGTGCCCGGCGGGCCGACCAGGAGGACGCCCCGCGGCGGCTCGGCACCGAGCTTGCGGTATTGTTCCGGATTGCGCAGGAAGGTGACGATCTCGGCCACCTCGCGCTTGGCGTTGTCCTGGCCGGCGACGTCGTCGAAGCCGATTTTCGGTGCGCTGCCCTTTTTTTCGGCCTTGGCGGAGCCGGTCAGGAAGTCGCCGACATCGCGGCCGCCGAGGCGCCCGGCAAGGTTGCTCGTGGTGCGGCTCCAGAACCACCAATAGACGCCGATGATGACGATCCAGGGCAGCAGCCCGAGCAGCCAGCTGCCGGCGCCCTCCTCGTCCGGCCGGCTCGAGACCTCGATGCCGTGCTCCTCGAGCAGCGGCAGCAGCGCCTCGTCGCCGATGGCGGGCACGAAGGCGCGCAGGCGGCCGAACTCCGGCCCGCCCTCGCTCGGCGCCAGGGGCTCGGCCAGCGTCACCTCGATCTGCTCGCCCGAGAGCACGGCCTCGACCGCCTTGCCCTCGGCGACAAGGCCCTTGAGGCGACTGTAGGAGACCTCGCCCACCGCCCCTTCGAGCGGCAAGCCGGGAATCATCGCCAGCCAGACCAGCAGCAGGCCGGCAGCCAGGGCCAAAGGCAGCCATTTCGGCATCGGTTTCAGAGCGCGTCTCCTTTGGCCCGACTATAGCACTGTTGCGGAGCCGCGTTGCGCCGGTGCGTGGTCAGGCGAAGGGGACGAGCCATGCTCTTGTGGTCGTCACCGCCGCCATGATGGCGCCGAGTATGGCATGGTCGGTGCTATGGGAAACGTCGGCCAGGACTCTGTCAGCGGACGTAAATTGGCTTGAGGCATGCGGGGACGTGAGAGCCGGAAGGAAAGTATTGAGCCCGCAAAATGTCACGACCCGCATTACGCTCGCTTGCCTCGCGGTTTGAGCGCAATCTTCTCGACCAAGAAATCGACAAAGCAGCGGACTCGCGCCGGCATGTGCTGATGGCCGAAGAAGATGGCGAAGATGTCTTGGCTGTCACCAGGGTTGTAGCTCGTGAGCAATGGCACCAGCCTGCCATGTGTGATGTCATCGCCAAGCACATATTCGGCAAGCCGCACGATACCCATACCCGAGACCGCCAACTGACGCAGCGCTTCACCATTGCTCGCCGACAGATTTCCCGCCGCGGCCATTGTGACCATCTTGCGGCCTTCGATGAACGGCCATTCGTTGAGGCTGGTCTGGAAATTGAACCTGAGGCAATTGTGGCTCGACAGGTCGGCCGGAGATTTGGGCGCCCTATGAACCGCCAAATATTCCGGCGATGCGACCACGGCGCGCTGACTCTCCAACAATTTGCGCGCCCTAAGCGCCATGTCCGCGAGTGGGCCCAGGCGAATTGCGACATCCGCACGCGCCTCCGTCAGATCGACCACCCGGTCGGTCAGCGACAGGTCGAGCTCAACCTCGGGATAACGCGCCGTGAACTCGGAAATGATCGGGATGATGTGACAAACTGCGAAAGGAGTGGATGAGTTTACGCGCAGCAGACCACGCGGCACGTCGGCGCTTTCCGTGATAGCGCGTTCGGTCTCCTCAATGTCGGAAATGATGCCAATACATCGGCGATAGTATGTCTTGCCTTCTTCCGTCAGCCGCAGGCGACGGGTCGTGCGCGTCATCAAGGCCACGCCAAGGCGCTCTTCGAGCCGTGAAACGAGCTTGCTGACCGCCGACGGAGTCAAGTTCAGGTCACGCGCCGCCGCTGAAAAGCTCCCCGTCTTGATGACATGCGCGAACACCACCATCTCGCTTTGATTTCGCGGCATGTGCATAACTCAATTTGTGAATATAACTCATAAATCTTATTCCATTTTGTATCATAGAACAAGCAATCTTGATGGCGCATATTTTCAAGGCACCTTGGTAGCCCATGCTTGTGCACTGCCATGGATGCCGCGAAGAGAGCCATTCGATAGACAGAATTCTTCCCAATCCAAGGGGGCCGATATCATGATTGCGGAGCCGCACACGCCACTGCTTTTCAGCCCGATCGACTTACGCGGCGCGTGTCCGCGCAACCGCATCGTGATCTCGCCAATGTGTCAGTACTCGGCCGAGGATGGCGTGCCCAACGACTGGCACCTGGCTCATCTTGGCACGTTCGCCAAAGGCGGCGCCGGCATCGTGTTCGGCGAGGCCACGGCAGTGGAAAAGCGCGGCCGCATAACCCATGGCGATGTCGGCCTCTGGGACGACGCGCAGATCTCCGCGCATGCGCGAATCACGAACTTTATCAAGGCGCAGGGCGCGCTGGCAGGCGTGCAACTTGCTCACGCCGGACGCAAGGCGAGCATGCAAAGGCCCTGGTTCGGCAATGGCCCGCTTGGTGAAGACGATGCCGCCCGCGGCGATGAGCCGTGGCGCGTCGTGGCCGCAAGCCCGCTGGCCGTGGACGAAGGTTGGCTGGTGCCGCACGAACCGAGCGCGGCGGAAATCACTGACCTGATCGAATCCTGGGCCGCCGCCGCCAAGCGGGCGCTGCGCGCCGGCTATGACGTGCTCGAAATCCATGGCGGCCACGGCTATCTGATTCATTCATTTATTTCGCCGCTCGCCAACCGTCGGAGCGACGCATACGGCCGCGACCTGCAAGGCCGCATGCGGCTCGCGCTCGAGGTGGCCGAGGCCGTGCGTACCGTCTGGCCCGACGACCGGCCACTGTTCTTCCGCGCCTCGGCCGTGGACGGCGCCGAAGGTGGCTGGACGCTGGAAGACACGGTGGTACTGGCACGCGAGCTCAAGATACGTGGTGTCGACGTGATCGACTGCTCGTCCGGCGGCATCAGCGGCTCGGCGACGGTAGGAACGAGGACCAAGCGCCAGCCCGGATTCCAGGTGCCATACGCCGAAGCGGTACGCCGCGACGCCGAGATCAAGACCCAGGCGGTGGGGCTGATCACCCACCCCAGGCAGGCCGAGGACATTCTCCAGCGCGGCCAGGCCGACCTGATCGCCATTGCTCGCGAGGCGCTTTTCGATCCCTTCTGGCCGCATCACGCGGCGGTCGCCCTTGGCATCGATCCAGAGTTCGAAAGCTGGCCGCAACAGTATGGTTGGTGGCTCGTCCGGCGCGCCAGCAGCTGTGATCTCTATCAATATCAAGAGGAAACGGCCACCGCGGCGGAGTGACCGCACCGGTCTTGGCAGAACACCAACGCTTGCAAACGGAGAGCGCAAATGGATTTGCAGCTAACAGGACGCACTTGCGTTGTCACGGGCGCAAGTCGAGGCCTCGGCGAGGCCGCGGCGAAAGCCTTGGCCGGCGAGGGCTGCCGTGTCGCACTCGTGGCACGCCGCAAGAGCTTGTTGGAAGACTTGGCCGATGGGATTGCGGCGAATGGCTCGCAGCGCCCTCTCATCGTCGCCGAGGATATCACCGAGCCCGACGCGCCCGAACGAATTCGCGACGCGGTTTACGACGCCTTTGGCGACCTCGATATCATCGTCAACAGTGCCGGTGGATCGCGGCCGATCGCCTATGACGCCGGCGAAGAGGCATGGCAAGAGGGCATGGCGCTGAATTTCGATATCCACCGCCGACTCACCACCCTGTTCCTGCCCAGGATGCGTGAACGAAAATGGGGCCGAGTCATCAATGTCACCGGCTCCAGCGAGCCGCTAGGCCTCAACATCGCCAATGTCGCGAAGGCGGCATTTCACGTTTGGGCCAAAGGTGTATCTCGTGCTGTCGCCAAGGACGGGATCACCGTAAACTCGGTGGCGCCAGGCCGCTTCAACACGGAGCAGATTCTTGAAAAGCTTCACGCGGACCCGGCGGAACGACAAGCCTTCATCGAGGCCAATGTCCCCATCGGCTATTTTGGTGAGCCGGAGGACATGGCTAACGTTATTGTGTTTCTCGCCTCGCCACGAGCGCGCTATGTGACCGGTGAAGTCATTCAAGTCGATGGGGGGATGCACTGGTTCGCTTTCTAATGAACCATCCCTGTCTGCAACGCGTCAAAATGCCGCCTGCGGGGGTCGCTGACTTGCGGCTCTGGGGAATCTCAAGGTCGGGAGCGACAATGCATCCAAATATGGCACGCAGAAGCATTGGGATTCTTGCGATTTCAACCGCTCTGCTGATGCCGGCTCTCGCGGCAGCGCAAGATGCCGTTGCGAGCAGTATCCCGGATACCGGCGTCAGCGCCTATTACGATGACAAGATGGAAATCTCCGCGCCCGCGCCGGGACAGGCATATTTTGGCCAGGATGCGCATTACCGGAGCAACACGCCGTCCTACGCCGATAACGGCGACGGCACCATAAGCGATCTTGTCACGGGCTTGATGTGGCAGCGAAGCATGGGCGCGAAGATGACCATGCAGGAGGCGCGGCGAAAGGCCGGGCAGGCCGATCTCGGCGGCCATGACGATTGGCGTATTCCGACCGTCACCGAGCTCTACTCGCTGATCCTCTTCACGGGCCAGCTGCGCGGCCCGACGCCTGTGAAAATGTTCATCGACACGCGCTATTTCGAACAACCGCTTGGCGATGCGGCGAGAGGCGAGAGGCCGTTCGATGCCCAGACCTGGTCGGCCACCGGATATGCCGGCAGGACCATGAACAACGATCGCTCGATCTTCGGCGTCAACTTCGTCGATGGCCGCGTCAAGGCCTATCCGGAAACCGATCCCCGCACGCGCCGGCCCACGCGGATGTATTTCCGCCTGGTTCGCGGTAACGTGAATTATGGTGACAATAGTTTTGTCAGCAATGACGACGGCACCGTCACGGATCGCGCCAGCGGCCTGATGTGGGCGAAGGATGACAGCAAGGCCGGCATGGACTGGCGGTCGGCGCTGGCCTATTGCGAGGCGATGCAGCTGGCGGGCTTCGGCGACTGGCGCCTGCCCGATGCCAAGGAGCTGCAGACCATCGTGGACTATTCGCGCTCGCCGGCCAGCACCGGCTCGGCGGCGCTCAGCGATGTCTTCGCCATCTCGACCATCGCCGATCCCGCGGGCGAGGTGAACTACCCGCACACCTGGACCTCGACCACGCATCTGGATGGCCATGCGCCGGGCTCGGGCGCCGTCACCATCTGCTTCGGCGCCTGTCAGGGGCGCATGCGCGGGCGTCTCGTCGATGCCCATGGGGCCGGCGCGCAACGCTCCGATCCCAAGGCGGGCGATGCGGCTGACTACCCGCAATATTTCGGCCCGCAAGGCGATGTCAGATACGTCCACAACCACGCCCGCTGCGTCCGCGGGGCGGCGCAATAGCGCCGGCCCGGTCGGCTCAGAGGTGCCTGTTCAAGAACACCAGCACGTCGCTCATATAGGCGCCGAGCGAGAAGAACAGGGCGTGGCCGTCATCGCCATGCGGTGGATAGACGATGAGGCTGACATCCTTGCCCGCCTCGACCAGCGCGCGGTGCATGTCGCGGGTTGCCGCGAGCGTATCGCGGCCCTTGGTGGCGCGCGAGCCGGTATCGTTCTCGGCGACCAGCAACAGCAGCGGCACGGCGATGTCGGCGGGCTTGGCCAGCGATCGCGCGAATTGGCGTGGCGGCACCGCCGTGGCCATGAGCACCGCGGCTTTCAGCGACGCTGTCTCGATAGCCGCCTGGTAGGTAAGCAGGGCGCCGCGGGAGAAGCCGATCATGGCGATGCGGCTGGCATCGACACCCGCCAGCTGGTGCAGACGCGCCACGGCGGCGCGGATATCGTCGCCATGACCGTCGAGCGACCGGGTGGCGCGGCGGAGCGGCGAGAAGCCGACATAGCCGGCCGCAGCCAAGGCCTCGCAGGTTTCCCGCGGGGCGCCGCCGATGCGATCGCCGAGGCCACCGTGATTGTAGACCACGGCGGCGAACGGACCCGGCCCCGCCGGCAGGCAGAGATATCCGCTCAAGACGAGATCGCCGGAGCGGTAGCTGATTGTTTCGGCGGCCTGCGCGCCCGCCAGACACAGCAGGCCGCCAAGGCAGACCATCAAGACGCGCAACATCGAGTCTCCTCCCGCGATATGGCCGTCGGTCACGATAGCTGGACAGTTGCGGCAACGCAGTCATTATCGACGCACCTTGGTATCGGAGGAGAGCTCCCGTGAACCTGTTTATCGTCCACGCTCATCCGGAGCCGAAAAGCTTCAACGGTGCTCTGCTGCAAGTCTCTTGCGACACGCTCGGGGCCGCGGGGCATTCGGTGGTGGTCTCGGATCTCCACGCCATGCGCTTTCAGCCGGTCTCGGATCGCAGCAATTTCACGACAGTGAGCAACCCGGACTATTTGAAGCCGCAAGCCGAGGAGACCCATGCCAGCGACCATGACGGCTTCGCCGCGGACGTCGAGGCGGAGATGCGCAAGCTCGAAGCGTGTGATCTGCTGATGTTTCAGTTTCCCCTCTGGTGGTTCGGCCTGCCGGCAATCCTCAAGGGCTGGGTCGATCGCGTCTTCGCCATGGGCCGCGTCTACGGCGGCGGCGGTGTCTACGAGACAGGCCGATTTCACGGCAAACGGGCGATCCTGTCCGTGACCACCGGCGGGCCTGCGCCGGTTTACGACGAGGCTGGCCGAAACGGCGATATTGCCGGCATCCTCAAGCCGATCCAGCGCGGCATGCTTTTCTATGTCGGCTTCGATGTGCTGCGGCCCCAGCTTTGCTATGGACCGGCGCGGGCATCGAGCGAGGAACGCCAAGCCATGCTCGACGCCTGGCGGACGCGCCTTGCCGGCATATTCGACGAAAGCCCGATCGACGTCGGGCGCTATTGAAGCCGGGTGATATGGCGTGCGGTCAATCGGGTCATTATCATCGGGTTCTGATATAAGATGCCCTCTGGAGGGACGCCATGTCCGACATTCGCCAGTGGCTGGAAGAGCTAAGCTTGGGCCGCTATGCCGATGCCTTCGAGGCGAACGACATCGACCTCGAGACCGTGCCTCACTTGACCGAGGGACAGTTCGACAAGCTCGGCGTTTCGATCGGCCACGCCGTCAAGATCAAGAGCGCGGCGACGGCCGCGTTGCATGGTGCTGGCGAGACCGCAACATCAGAGCCCGAGCAACAGGCCCACGAGCGATCGAGACCAGCGACACCGGACGCCGAGCGCCGCCAGTTAACGGTGATGTTCTGTGACCTGGTGGGCTCGACGGCGCTCGCCGAAGCCGTCGACCCGGAAGAGCTTCGGGATGTGATGGCTGCCTATCAGGCGGCGTGCGGCGCTGTCATCGAGCGCTATGGTGGCCATGTTGCGCAATATCTCGGCGATGGTCTGATGACCTATTTCGGCTGGCCGCAGGCGCATGAAGACGATGCCGAGCGCAGCATACGCGCCGGTCTCGAGATCATTGAGGCGATCAAGGCCGTCGCGGCGCCGTCACCGCTCGAGGCGCGTATCGGCATCGCCACGGGGACGGTGGTAGTGGGCGAGACCGGCGGCGGCGACGCCAGTGTGCCGAAGCTTGCGGTCGGCGAGACGCCCAACTTGGCGGCACGTCTTCAGGGCTTCGCAAAAGCAGACCAAATCATAATCGCGCCGGCGACCCGTCGGCTGGCCGGCAATGCCTTCGGATATGAGGATCTCGGGGCACGGACCCTGAAGGGCATTGTCGAGCCGGTGCAGTGCTGGCGGGTTAGCGGGTCGATCCGGCTCGACCAGCTCGTTGCGGAGGGCCTGACACCCTATGTTGGCCGCGAAAGCGAGCTTGACGGCATGGAGCGACGCCTTGGGGAGGTCGAGCACGGCCAGGGCCATTTCGTGGTGCTGATTGGCGACCCGGGGGTCGGCAAGTCGCGATTTCTGAGCGAGTTTCGCCGGCGGATCGCCGACCGGGTGGCCTGGGCGGAAGGCCGCGCCATCTCTTTCGGCCAGTCCATGGCGTTTCACCCCTTGGTCGATTTGTTGCGCAAGAACTTTGGTATTGCGGAAGACGACGGTGGCGACGCCATTCGTGACAAGGTCTCGGCGGGCATGGCACGAGTCTCCCCGGACCTGACGGCTGCCGCGCCCATGGTCCACTATCTGCTCGGCGCGGCAAGCGCCGATGATCCGGTAAATGAAATGGATCCGCAGGTTCGCCGCGCTGAAACCTTTGCTGCCTTGCGCCAGCTGCTGCTACTGGCTTCTGAGCGCAAGCCGCAAGTGCTGGTGTTCGAGGATCTGCACTGGTCGGACACCGCCACTATCGAGTTCTTGCGATACATCCTGGACAGCATACCGGCGAGTCGCGTGCTGGTGCTGGTGACACTGAGGACCGGTTACCCGCTGCCGATCGACGAGCGCAGCTACGTCAGCCGCATTACCTTACAGAATTTGACGTCGGACGAATCAAGCCATATCGCCCAAGCCGTGCTCTCGGCCGCTGGTCTACCGAATGAGCTACAGGCATTGATCCATCGCAAGGCGG
>CAZVDW010000240.1:0-4120 GCA_964625645.1 uncultured Rhodospirillaceae bacterium | reverse complement strand
GGGCAATCGATACGCACGGCATAGCCGTGGTCGTCATGGAGCGCCAGATGTGCCAAGTCATCGTCGCGCTCCAGGCCGAGCGCCGCCGCGACCAAACCGAGCACGGCCGATTTTCCAGGTCGATCCCAAGAATCGCGCCTCTCGCCCACCGCGATATCCCCCATCGCGGCGAGCGGCGCATATAGGGTAAAAAGAAGGTACTCAGTCATCGATGGATCGTGTCGCGTACGTCTTGATCTCGGCAAGAGTGCCCCGACCCTCAAGCACATTCATCACGGCTGGCGGTTCACTGCCGCCACCAGTAGCCTCGCCATAGGCGTTCGCAAGCCGGGCGTAAAAATCTTCAAGCGCTTCAATTGACCCCGTCATGGTGTCACCATCTGCCACCGGCTTTAAAAACGCCGCCGCCAGCGAGCGAGGCTGCGCGTCGCCGCGCTCAGCCATGATGTATGAAGCGCGGGCGCGGCTTGCAAAACTTGCCTGCATTCCGCGTGGGCTGACGGTTGCCGCCGCTTCAATGAGGGCGTTCAGCGCGCTATCGGCAAGATCCGTGTTGAGTTCTAGGTTGCGCGTCAGCAGATCCCGATCGACGCAGATATAGAGGTAGAATAGGCCTGAGCCAAATTCTCGCACGCCAATATGCGCGGCGCCCAAATCTTCTATTTCCCCCTTTTCCGTCAAGTCATCGACAGCCGTAAAATAGTCGTCCTCGGGCACTGAGCGATGCGTGCTTATAGCGTGGGCGACTTGAACCGCGGCTTCACGGTTGAACTTCGGATCGTCAGCAAGCATACGCCCGAACATGGCAATATCCGCCGCCGTGTCGGAGCGCTGCAGCACGGCCTCCTTCTCAGGCATGTTTTCTTTAGCGGTGAAATCCTTGCCAGCCAGTGCTTCGTCTGCGAGAGCCAAGGCGCTTTGCCTTTCCTGCGGCGAAATGAACACCAGTTGCTCGATAAAAGCGGGTTTCTCTGCTTGCTCTTTGTCCGATACCAGCTTGCCGAAGATGTTGGCGATCGCGCCGGCTTGGCGCAATGCATCGTCCGGCCCCATGCCGCCATCGATCATATGATCACGCAGTGTCAGGCCAAACTTTTTTGTTCGGTCACCCATATGCCCGGCAAGCTTTTCTTGAAATACGTCGGATTCACGCCACGAGCGCTTCAACGATTGCGATGAGACACGTAGGCGCGGCACTCCGCCCATGATCGCGGTTTTCGGCCGGCCGGTGTCGTCTCGGTTCAGGTTGGCGGGTGGATAGGCGGTGAGGAGGTGCAGTTGAAGAAAATCGGTCATGAAGACCCTCCCGGATTTGTGGCTTCGTTATTGTGATTGTTTGTGTCTTCGTGGGGTTTGGCCGCGCCGGCCGCGTAATAGTCGAATGCCCAGTCTCGGCGTTTCCGGTCGCTCCAGAAAAATATGCTCTCAGACATGTCGTTGACGTTCACCGCGCCCTTCATGAGTCGCGCGAGACGTGTCATTTGCCCGAGAAGCTCCTCGGGTGTACGGCTGAGCATAAGCCGGCGAAACCGGGCCTCGCTGACAAGTGCCGATTCCTCATCGTTCAAGCCGCTCCGTCCAATCGCACGGGCAATGCGCTTTCCGGGTGCGTCCTCACGCACATGTGCAAGAACAATTGCGAGTATGGCGGCTTGCATGACCTGTGTACCGTCCCGCGCCTGTGCGCCCGCAAGCCGGCGCACGAGATCAATGCCCGCCGGATGCATGATAGCGTCTGTCCAGACGTGGCAGCGGCGCAACTGCGCGAGTGTTGCCCTGTCCCTGCCGCCGCGCGTTTCGTTTGGGTCGGCGAGCGCCGCCCACCATTGCCATGCACGCTGGCCAATGCCGGGCACGGCTGTTGTTTGTATCATCCCTGAAATTCCTTCATTTTGCTCTCTTTTCGGGTGGCAGCAGTCCGAGTTTTTCAAACATTTTTCTGCCGGCCGGGTTTCGGCCGGCGAGCGTCATAACCAGCCCGAAGCGCGCTGTAACAATGCGCTCCATCGCACCCTGCTCAAACCCGAGCGACGGAACAGTCGTGTCAAATATTTCGAGCGCGGCATTGCGCATCACGTCAAGCCAGCCTGCGCGAAGTTCGGGTAACGCATCTTCGTCGGCACGCTCGGCTGCTTCAGCCGAACGTTCAAAAAAATCCGCTTCTGTGGCTTGCCAGAATCGTTTCTGAATTAACGATAAGTCTCCGCGTATGGCTGCAGGTTCCTTGAATTGGGCCTGCTTTACTCGTTGTGTAAGGGCATTCGATACGTCCCTCGCCGCTTGGACGAAGCGCCTCGCTGTATCGTCAAGTCGTGCGCGCGCGGAAGCGTCACCAGTCATTGCTACGGGCATCGCGCTTTCTATCCATGCGCGTGCTTTCATATTGTCCATGTCGTAGCCGAATGCCGCGACGTGGAATACTTGATCGTCAAGGTCGTATGCGCGCAGATCCCGAAAGTGGCGTATGCACTGGGCAGGACGTCGGTCAGTATCCTGATCCGCTGCTACGAACCCGAGCCAGTGACGGTAACCGATACCGCCTGGCTGGGGATGGACAGGAAAAAGCGCCTGGGACTTCTTGTCGCGATAGTGTGGAGAAAGCGGGTGTTCAAAGCCCTCGCTGTAGTTGGTTCCGTGAGGTCGAGTGCGATAGGTTTGAGCAAGATTTGACCCCACGGCTCCGGTGAGATCGCAAATTTCTCCTTCGGCCGGAGTGAAATCGAGCCGGATGCGACGAGGCATACCCCAGTAAACCTGCAGGGGATGAACATCTGCAGGCGATGTTTCTCCCCCATTCGCGTTGGATTGCCTTGTAGGAGTGAGCCATGGAAATATTCCAGCGTGCGCGTCGGCTCCATCTGAATTGGAGGATCTACTCCCGTTGAAAAAGGGCGCGCCGCGTTCTTCGATTTGAAGGCGCGTTTCAACATTGGCCCAGGCTTGATGCCAAAGCGATTTCCCGATGGAGACGAGGGTCGTCAGCGGTCCTCCTCCCCTCATTGACGTTCGGTGTCCCGCTCCTCCAGCGGGGGCATAGGTTTGAAGCGTGATCAAGGCCATCGCCGCAGCTTGGCTCGATAGCTGGTAGATACGATTGCGCTTGATGAAATGGTCCGCGTTGCGCTTGAGCGCCTGCGCCCCAGGCTCGTCAATCAGCAAGGCCGCAATCGGCGTGGCGTTAGAGGTGAGATTCTCGAAATCCTGAAAAAAGCGCGGCCCATCGCCGTCGAGCACAAAGGCTTGCGCGAAAGGCGCAAGCGCACTACGCAGTTCTTCCGGTTTCGGCGGCGCCTCCCATTGCTCCACCCATGCGTCATCGTCCTCCGGGGTCACGCAGGTCGTGAGTAAACCGATGACGAATTCCATCAGGGCACCGTCGAAATCCGGCCGGGGGGATGCAATGGCCACAATTGGGTCGCCGTCAATACCTTCGGTGAGAGAATATGGTGCAATCCACTCACTGTGCCCGCTGGCGCGGCGCACGGGTATCCAGCAACGGTCTAGCAAGGAATACGGCGTATCTCCCTGCACCATGCCCCCTCTTTATCGATAGTGCCAAAAAAATTATGGGTAGAGTGCACTTGTTGAATACTCGCCGCAACTACTATGCGTTAGGAAGTTTATGTCGCGAATCGCAGGCCCCCCTCGGCGGAATACGACAGCGAAACCCGCTGCGGCGCATCACTATCGCGCACTTGTCGCGCTTCTCCATGCCACCAACCGTCAGGACCTAGTGTTAACGGCACTACCACCTTTTTTTCATCCCATCGAGACCAAGGCGCCCGGCAATTGTTAATTGCTTCGGTGGCGGCCGGATCACCGATATCCTCCGCGTTGATCCGCGAGGCGTGTACGGATATTTCACTCAGTCGCCAGGCGCGCCGCGCCGGCGCGGTTTCTGCCCAAGGCGTGAGCGCGCCATCCTTCCAGCGCGCCAGTCGCAAAATGGTTTGGATTTCGCCCAAGCGAGTCGGGGTTCTCATATCCACATCCCACAGGCCGCCATCCCGGACGTAACCGAGTGACAGTCTTAGAACGTTATATCCGGCCATGGCGGCGTCGGCGCCCGCCGTACCCTCAGCGTCCGCGTGACTGCGATGAAGCCCGGGCGGAAGTCGGG
>CAZVDW010000239.1:0-1516 GCA_964625645.1 uncultured Rhodospirillaceae bacterium | reverse complement strand
GACTGTACCGCGCTTGCCATACGGCAGCAACCGCAGCCGCTTATCGTTCTCGTGCACTCTCCACGTTCCAAAACAGTTGCACCGGCGCCTTGATCAAGCCGCGCAGGTGATCGCGATAGGCGACCGGATTGCGCCATTGGCCGAAAGTGGCATGGGTGACGATAGCGAACGCGCGCTCTTGGATAACCTCTGCCAAGCGCTTGCGTTCCGCCGCATCGTTCTCGCGCGCGAAGGTATCGCGCAAGCGCTCGATCTCGGCATCGCAGGGCCAGCCGAACCAGGCACGCTCCAGGCAGCCGGCGCCGATCACCGCATTGCTGACCGGGTCCATCACATTGCCGGTGATGGCCCAGGTGTGGAAGAGGTTCCAGCCACCTTCGCCGACCGGCTTGCTGATGGCGCGGCGCGAGGTCAGCGTGCTCCAGTCCATGGCCTGCATTTCCACGACCATGCCGGCCTCGCGCAGCAATTGGGCGGTGACCAGTGAAGCGGCATTGAGGATGGCGATATCGGTCGGCTGCAGGATCACCACCGGCGTGCCGTCATAGCCGGCCTCGGCCAGCAGCGCCTTTGCCTTCCCGATGTTCCGGCCCATCAGGGCTTCCGCGCCGATATCGCTCTCGAGCGGCGTGCCGCAGGCGAAGATGGCCGGGCAGGTCTGCCAGTAACGGGGATCGCCGACAGCGGCGTTCATATAGAGCGACTGATCGACCAGCCACAGCACGGCCTGGCGAATGCGCACGTCATCGAATGGCGGGTGCAGGTGGTTCATCCTGAGCCAGCCTTGCAGGCCCAAGGGATCGAGATTCTCCACCACCACGCCAGGCGCGCTCTCCATGATCGGCAGCAAGTCGTGCGGCGGCAGCTCGAAATAATCGATCTCGCCGGCCATCAGCGCGTTCATCGCCGTCGCCGCATCGGGAATGTAGTGCCACTCGACGCGATCGACCTTGGCCACCTTGCCGCCCGCCGCAAAGCTCGGCGGCTCCGCCCGTGGCACATAAGCCGGATTGCGCACATAGACGACTTTCGCCCCCGGCACCCACTCCTCCGCCACGAACAGGAAAGGCCCCGAGCCGATGATCTCCGGCACCTGCTCGAAGGGATCGGTTTGCGCCAACCGTTCGGGCATCATGAAGGCTACATTCGAGCTGATCTTGCCGAGCGACTCCAGCACCAGACCATAGGGTGCCGACAGCACAAGCTCGAAGCTGCGGTCATCGACGGCCTCAAGGCTGGCGGTTGCATCCATCAAGCGCTGCCCCATGGCATCGCGCGCGCCCCAGCGGCGGATGGAGGCGACGCAGTCGGCCGCCGTGACGGCTGCGCCATCATGCCACAGCAGGCCCTCGCGCAGGGTGAACGACCAGGTCAGGCCGTCATCGCTGACCGACCAGCTGTCGACCATCTGCGGCTGCACCTCGAGGTTCTCGTCCAGCGCGAACAGCGTGTCGTAGACCATGTAGCCGTGATTGCGCGTGATATAGGCCGTGGTCCAGATCGGATCGATGTTCTT
>CAZVDW010000238.1:0-7329 GCA_964625645.1 uncultured Rhodospirillaceae bacterium | reverse complement strand
GCCTGTACCCGCAAGGGAATTCCTCTACCTCCGCCCTCTTTCTAATGTCCATCAATTCCCGACGGTACTGCCATTCGATGTTGATCTCGGAGAAGTCGAGAAAATCCACCACGTCCCCAATCATAAATTGGAGGTCGAGCGCATAAATCGGCTCGTTCAGTAACCGCTCGAAGTCAACGTCCGGCATGGCGTGACACCTAACCCCGGGGATTTCCCAGACGATTCCTCCCGACCACCGAAGACGATAGCAAAATCGAGCCTTGGTCGGAAGCGTGGTAGTTTATCCCGGTTTGGCGGTTTCGGAACCCACCTGGGAGATGCGGGGCCGAGCGCAGTAAGGCCCCAGACGCCAGACAGCCAAGCTGCTCATCGACCAGTACGGCGATGGCGCTTCCCTGCATGCCGCCAATCGCTGTGACGAAAGGCTCGACAAGGGCGATCTCGGCGGCCGGGCGGTGTGGTCACGAATCTACGAGGCCGTGCTGGAGTTGGGCAGGAAGGCGCCAGCAGACGGCGAGCGGTGGCAGTAGGACCAGCGCCGGCACCTGAGCAGCGCCACGAGGGCGCTTGGCTTCGGCTCGGCGCCCTGGTCCTTCGGGGGCCACCAAGCGGACCCGCAGTGCCATCCCGGCACCCACCCGAAATCAATCCTCGGCGTCACTAGTTACCTCGGAAGTAACAGCAACCCATATGGTGTGGGCATAAAAAATAAAAGCGCAGATGCAAAAAATTATAAACCCATGGCCAAGCCAGTCCATTGGGGGTTCATATCTGCCGATCTCGGACCACCTATCCAAACCATTATAAGAAACATACCCAAAGAGCGATACGTAAATCATATAACCCGAAGAACCCAGTAATTTCCGGAGCCAAGGTGACAACTTTCTTGCAGTTTCTTTGGGGATAATAATTGCGACTAGTAGATTAAGGGCTAAGAACCAAATAATCCCAATAACGGTATAGTATAAAAAACTTTCTTCACTTAGCATAATATATTTACAGCACTATTTTACTGATTTTCCCTTTCTCAAGGTCCTGGAGTACAAGCCCGAGTGCCAGCTTGGGGCAAATCTCAACCGAGGTCAACGTATCTAGGCCTTCGGCACCAAGCGGACCCGCATTGCCATCCCGGGCACTTGCTCGATCTCGACCACGCTGCCCGCGCCTGACCACCACCACCGAGACGAGGGCGCCGGGCGCGGGCTCGGCGCCTTTCTTGCCGCTCAGCAAAGCGATATTGGACAAATCTTGGACATTTTCATCGAATCGCGGAGCGGGAAGTCCGTAACCCATTGAAAACACTGGCGTCCCCTACGGGACTCGAACCCGTGTTTTCGCCGTGAAAGGGCGATGTCCTAGGCCGCTAGACGAAGGGGACGGTGGCTTTGGCTGGGGGCGATATATCGTGCTGTTGGCGGCGCGGTCAACCGCCGTTGCCGAGCAGGATGTCCTTGGCGCGATTTATCTTGGCCGCCAGATAGTCCGAGCCGCCGTGGTCGGGGTGCATCTGTTTCATCAGGCGGCGGTGGGCGTCCTTGATGTCCTGGTCGCTGGCGCCGGGCGCGAGGCCGAGGATGTCGAGCGCTTCTTCAGTCGTCATGGCGCCTTCATCGCCGGCCGGCGCGGCCCCGGCGACATCGCGCCAATCGGGCTGGCTGCGGTCGAGAAAGCCTTCCAGCAGGCGCTGCGAGCGTTTGTCGCCGGCGCATTCCCGGTGCAGGTCGAGCAGCTCGCCGAGCGCCAGGGAAGACAGCCGCCGCCCGGCGAAGGCGCCTTGCAGCACGTCGCCGTCGAGGCTGCCGCTGTCATGGTCGAGATGCATGCGCAGCCAGGCCGTTTCCGCCGACGATTGCGAGCCCGGCGTCGGTCCCGCCGCGGCACCGCGGCGGGCGGCGGCGGCACTGCGCACGCCCCAGGCCCAGGCCAGCAGGGGCACCAGGTTGCGCACCCGCCAGAGCGCCGCCGCCAGGCCGCCGAAGAGCCCGGCTATCAGGGCCTGGCCGCGCAGCAGCAACAGCACGCCGAGCCCGATGGCGAGCACGATGCCGACCCAGCGCACGGCGCGCGCCAGCATTTGCGGATTGGCCGTCACGAAAAGCCGCGTCAGCACCAGAAAGACCAGCAGCAGCGCCACGCCCATCAGCAGATAGGCGATCATGCCCGGCCCCCTTTGCCGCGCCGGCTTTCGAGCTGCAACAGGGTGCGTCCTTCGCGGCGCTCGAAGTCCTCAAGCGCTGGGCGGCCGCCGACGGCATAGACCGCGACCGCCGCCAACAGCGCCTTGAGGCTGGCGGCACTGGCTGAATCGAAGCGGCAATAGGCACCGCCCGAAAGCCGCGCGATCTGGCGGAAGGCGCTTTCGGCAACCGCATCGCCGCCCTCGTGAAAGACGAAGACGGGCACGCCGTCGATGCCGAGCTGGCCCGCCTGGTGGCACAACTCGTCGACGCTTTCCTCGCAGGCATCGCCGATGAAGACCACGGCGTGGACCTTGTCGCGCGCGCTCTCCGCCAGGGCGTGGCGCAGCAGCTTGCCGATCTGCGTGCGCCCGCCGAGGCAGCGCACCCCGGTCATGCGCTGCAACAGGGCCGCGCTGTCGCTGGTGAACGGCGTCGCCTTGAACTCGCCGAAGCCGCGGTAATAGGCGAGCTGCACGGCAAGGGTGCCGAGCGCGGCGGTCTCGCTGAACATCTCGGCCTGGATATGGCAGGCGGTGTCCCAGCTCTGCTCGCGGCTGGCGGTGGCGTCGAGGGCGAAGATCAGCCGGCCCTTGCGGCTGCCGCCTGAGTGCGCGGTCAGGCGGCCGACGGTTTCGAGAAAGTCATCGATCTCGGAATCGCTCGACGGCGCCGGCAGGCTGTCGCGCTTGTCGGCCATCGGGCGCGCCCGGCCGCCTCAGCCGCCCGCCGCCGTGGTGCCGCCTGCCGCCTGCGGGCGGCTCAGCTCGTCGATCTTGGCGGCCAGGCCGCGCACCTCTTCGCTGGCGGCAAGCTGCGACTTTGTCGGCTTGGCGCCGCTGCCTTCCGTATCGAGCACGCAAAGGCCGTGCAGGAAAAGCTCGCGAAAGATCACGCGCTCGGCGAAGCCCGGCAGCAGGGTGAAGCCGAGCTCGGGCTCGAGCCTGGCCAGCACCTCCTCGACCCGGCGCATGTTGCCGGCGCCGATCGAGGCGAGGCGGTTGCGCAGCACGATCCAGTGGGCCGCCGGCTTGCCGGCCTTGGCGCGGTCGCCGCGGCGGCTCCAGACCATCTCGCTATAGCGGCTGTGGCAGCGCACGGCGAGGCTGTCCGGATCCAGGTCCACCAGCACGTCGAGGTCGAGCAGGCTGTCGTTGAGCGGCGTCAGGATGACATCCGCCTGGCCGTGGGCAAAACGCGACAGCGGGCTGTCGCTGCCGAGGCCGTCCATCACGATATAGTCGTTGGCGCGGGACAGCTCGTCGCACATCTCTTGCAGCCAGTCGCGTTCCTGGCTGCGCGCCTCCGCGACATTGTCGGCGCGGCTGGTCACGGCCAGGCGGTGGTCCGGCAACGCCAGCCGCAAGCCGCGACCCTCGGCATGGTTGGCGCGATTGGCGAAGAAGCGCGTCATGGTCTGCTGGCGCGTGTCGAGATCGACGCTCGCCACCCGCCGGCCCATGAACAGCAAGCCCAGCGCCAGATGCACGGCGACGGTGGATTTGCCGGTTCCGCCCTTCTCGTTGCCTACCAGAATAAGGGTCACTTCGTTGTGGTCTCCCCAAACCGCGCGGATTGCGATGAGAGGAAGTCTAGAGCACGTTCCGGGCAAAGCAAATCCGCGTCTCATCCGCCATTGCGAGCCTGTGCATGATTGGGCATAGTCCGCCCCGACCGAGACCCCTTTCCAGCGACGGAGATATTGCCGTGGATACCGATTCCCCGCGTTCCACCCCGCTTCTGTTCACGCCGCTCGAGATTCGCGGCGTGACCATGCGCAACCGCATCGTGATCTCGCCCATGTGCACCTACAGCGCCGCCGAAGGCATGGTGCAGGACTGGCACCTGGTGCATCTCGGCCAATACGCCCTGGGCGGCGCGGGTGTCATCTTCACCGAGGCCCTGGCGGTGCAGAAGCAGGGCCGCATCACCCATGGCGATGTCGGGATCTGGCATGACGGCCAGATCGGCCCGATGGCCAGGATCGTGCATTTCCTCAAGGAGCATGGCGCCGTGCCCGCCATCCAGCTCGCCCATGCCGGGCGCAAGGCGAGCATGCAGCGGCCCTGGAACGGCAACGCCGCGCTCGACGACGGCGACCTGGCGCGCGGCGACCTGCAATGGCAGCCCAAGGGCGCCAGCGCCATTGCGGTCGACGATGGCTGGGTGGTGCCCGAGTCCCTGACCACGGACGAGATCGCCCAGCTGGTCGACGACTTCGCCGCCGCCGCCAAGCGCGCCCTGGCCGCCGGCTTCGATATCGCCGAGGTGCACGGTGCCCACGGCTATCTTATCCAGAGCTTCCTCAGCCCCATCGGCAACCAGCGCAACGACGCCTATGGCGGCGACCGTGCCGGGCGCATGCGCCTTGCCCTGGAGGTGACCGAGGCGGTGCGCGGCGTCTGGCCCGACGACAAGCCGCTGTTCTTCCGCATCTCGTCGGTCGACGGTATCGAGGGCGGCTGGGAGATCGAGGACTCCATCGCGCTGGCGAAAGAGCTCAAGGCGCTCGGCGTCGACGTGGTCGACTGTTCCTCGGGCGGCATCTCGGGCTCGGCCACGGCGGCGCGGGCGAAGCGCCAGCCGGGCTTCCAGGTGCCCTTCGCCGACCAGCTGCGCCGCGAGACGGGATTGATGACCCAGGCCGTCGGCCTGATCACCCACGGCCAGCAGGCCGAGGCGATCCTGCAGGCCGGCCAGGCCGATCTCATCGCCATCGGCCGCGCGGCGCTGAGCGACCCCTATTGGCCGCTGCGCGCCGCCGAATTCCTCGGCTGCGATCCCCAGATGGAGCACTGGCCGGAGCCATATGGCTGGTGGCTGACGCGGCGCAAGCGCTCGAGCGTGTTCTACGAGCCTGTCTCGAGCTAGCGCGTCATCGTGACGGAGCGCGTCGACACGGTGGTGGTCGGCGCCGGGGTGGCCGGGCTCGCCGTCGCCCGGCGCCTGGCGCTGGCCGGGCACGAGGTCATCGTGCTCGAGGCGGCGGACGTCATCGGCAGCGGCACCTCGTCGCGCAACAGCGAGGTCATCCACGCCGGCATCTACTATGCCGCCGGCAGCCTCAAGGCGAAGCTGTGCGTCGCCGGTCGCCAGGCGCTTTACGCCTATTGCGAAAGCCGTGGCGTGCCCCACGCGCGCATCGGCAAGCTGATCGTCGCGGCGGACGCAGCGCAACTGCCCGAGCTCGACACCATTGCTGCCAAGGCCGCCAGCAACGGCGTCGACGACATGGCGCGCCTGAGCCGGGCCGAGGCGAACGCTATGGAGCCGGCGGTGCCGTGCGCGACGACGGTATCATGATTAGGGTGGCAAGTGATAGCGAGATCATGGAGCTCGTCGCGGCGCGTGTGGTCAATGCCGCCGGCCTCGGCGCGCAGGAAGCGGCAGGCGCCATCGAGGGCTTGGGCCGCGAGACCATCCCGCCGCGTTATCTCGCGCGCGGCTGCTACTTCACGCTCGCCGGTGCCTCGCCCTTCCGCCACCTCGTCTATCCCGTGCCCGAGCCCGGCGGCCTCGGCGTGCACGTCACCTTGGACATGGCCGGCCAGACCCGCTTCGGCCCCGACGTGGAGTGGATCGAGGCGATCGATTACGCCCTCGACGAATCCCGCGCCGCCCGCTTCGCCCCCGCCATCCGCGCCTATTGGCCCGGCCTGCCCGACGGCGCCCTGCAGCCGGGCTACACCGGTATCCGCCCCAAGGTCGCGGCGCGGGGCGCCCCCGCCGGCGACTTTATTGTTCAGGGACCGGAGGCTCACGGCGTGCCCGGCCTCGTGAACCTCTACGGCATCGAGTCGCCGGGGCTGACCGCCTCGCTGGCGATCACCGAGATGGTAGGGGAAATGCTGGGCTAAGAAGTTGGCTATTTTGACTTGCCATACGCCTTCAACGCGCTCCGTGGAAGGCTGCTGCAGGTCTCGGCTCTATCGTATCCGATCAGCTCGATTGCCCACGCAAGGTGATGCGGCGGGACGCGCATTCGCGCTTCTCTCAGCGCCTCGAAAACCGCATCGGCAAGTCTTTCCCGGCCCAGGGCTCTCAGCACCTCGGAACGAGCAAGAATGTCTGTCGTGAAGGCGGTCGGCGTGCTTGGAAAACGCTCGCGGCATATCCGTATCGCCTTTCTTTCGTCGATCGCCGCCACGGCGCCGTGTGCGACAGCGTAGGCGATCGTCGCGGCCTCTCCGTCGTCAAGCGTATCAAGAGCGGCGCCGGTCACGAGCTGTTGGAATATCGGCAGTGCCATATCGCCGAGTCCCACGACATCTATTGATCCCGCGTCAACGAGCGTATCTACGAGATCGGCGTGTGGCCAGCCGTGTTCGCGGCCATCCTCAAGCTCTGCCAGGACAATGTCGACTACGGTCCAACGAAATGGCAATGCTTGAATGATATCCGACGGGCAGCCCGTGGCGACCAGATTGATGGCAACGCTGGTGTCGAGCACGAGGGGCGAAGGGCGCTCAGTCAAGTATCGCCACGCCCTCGCCGCCATCGTCTGACTCGAGCTCCAGGCCGTCCAGCATCGCCCGCAATTCGATACGATCCAATCTTAGGAGTCTTGCAAGCTGACCCTCGCTCATCAGCTCCTGCCGGTAGGCTTCCGCGGCCAACAGACTCAGGCGCATCGTCGTCGGACGATCGGCGTCGGCCCTCTCGGTGTCGGGAATACGGATGTCTCCCAATACCTGCCGTGCCTGCTCGTCCGTGATTCCGCCATTGTCGCTGAACCAGTCCCAAGAGCCTCGCTTGACCAGGCGAAGGTCTTCCAGCCGGCGAACCATTGCCTCTCGCGAAACTCCGAACGCACTCGCCAGCACTATGACATGCCGCCGCGTGAGCCTGTCCGAGCCGGCCGTCAGGTCCTGAAATTTTTGCAACATGCCGCGCGCGGGTATCAGGAAACAGCGGCCAAAGGTGTCGGCATAGCGCTCTTCGCGAGAATTCCCTTCCTCTGCATGCAGAATTTTCGGCACCCTGCGGCTCGAAACGAGGTGCCCGCATTCGTGCGCGGCGGTCAAGTTGCGGCGCCCCCGGGAATGATTGGCGTTGATGAGCATGCACGGCCCGATAGACTCTTCATAGGCGAACAGGCCGCATATGCTGCGGTCGATCTTGCGCACGTACACACGCACGCCCAATTCCATTT
>CAZVDW010000237.1:0-3335 GCA_964625645.1 uncultured Rhodospirillaceae bacterium | reverse complement strand
CGTGGCCTATCACAGCTTCGGCGGCTGGAAGGCCTCGAAGTTTGGCGACCACAACACCCACGGCATGGACGGAGTGCGCTTCTACACCCAGCTCAAGACCGTGACCGCGCGCTGGCCGAGCGGCATCAGGGAAGGCGTCGAGTACACCATCCCGACGCTGCAGTAGACCGTCAGTGACCGAAGGACCCATCGCCGCCTACCGGCGACGGGTCGCCGCCGAGCACCTGCACCCCGACCCGGCGCAGGAGCTGGCGGCGGAAAAGCTGCAAGCCCTGCATGGCCGGCTGCGCCACTGGCAGCCGACCCAGCGTGGCAGTTGGCGCGACCGCCTCGGCCTCGGCGGGGGTGCGGACAAGCAGCCGCCGCCGCGGGGCCTCTATCTCTATGGCGGCGTCGGCCGCGGCAAGACCATGCTCATGGACCTGTTCTACGACTCGGCTCCGGTGGAACGCCGCCGGCGAACCCATTTCCATGCCTTCATGCAGGACGTGCACGCACGCATCCACCACTGGCGCATAGCCGCGCGGGACAGCGGCCGCCACAGCGCGGCCGACCCCATTGCGCCGCTCGCGGTGGCGCTTGCCGATAGGGCATGGCTGCTCTGCTTCGACGAGTTCGAAGTGCGCGACATCACCGACGCCATGATCCTCGGCCGCCTGTTCGCGGCGCTGCTCGACGCCGGCGTGGTGGTCGTCGCGACCTCCAACCGGCCACCGCGCGAGCTCTATCTCGACGGCTTGCAGCGCGACAGCTTTCTGCCTTTCATCGCCCTGCTGGAAGAGCGCTTCGATATCCTGCACCTCGACGGCCCGAGCGATTACCGCCTCGCCGGCATGGCCCAGGCCGAAGTCTATTTCGCCCCTCTCGACGAGGTTGCCGAGAGGGCCCTCGACGATGCCTTCGCACGTCTTGCCGGTGGCGCGCGCAGCGTGCCCGAGACCCTGCTCGTCCAGGGTCGCGAGCTTTGCGTGCCGGCGGCCAATCGCGGCATCGCCCGCTTCGCCTTCGCCGATCTCTGCGAGCAGCCCCTCGGCGCCGCCGACTACCTCGCCATCGCCACGCATTTCCACACCGTGGTGCTGTCCGGCGTGCCCGTCATGGCGCCGGAGCAGCGCAACGAAGCGCATCGCCTGGCGACCCTGATCGACATTCTCTACGACCATAGCGTCAAGCTGCTGCTCAGCGCCGACGGCCCGCCCGAGGCGCTCTACGCCGAAGGCACAGGCGCTTTCGAGTTTCGCCGCACCGCCTCGCGCCTGGTCGAAATGCAAAGCGAGGCCTATCTCGCCGCGCCCCATCGCCCCGCCTGAGCTTGCGCCGCAGCCACCTTTGAGGCTATGAAGCGCTGCCCATACCCTTGCCGTCGAAAACAGGAGACTTTGCCATGGCTCGCAACAAGATCGCGCTGGTCGGCGCCGGAAACATCGGCGGCACCCTGGCCCACCTTGCCGGCCTCAAGGAGCTTGGCGATGTGGTGATGTTCGACATCGTCGACGGCCTGCCCCAGGGCAAGAGCCTGGACATTGCCGAATCCTCGCCCATCGATGGCTTCGATGCCGCGGTCGCCGGCACCAACAGCTATACGGCGTTGCGCGGCTCGGACGTGGTGATCGTCACCGCCGGCATCGCCCGCAAGCCCGGCATGAGCCGCGATGATTTGCTCGACATCAACACCAAGGTCATGCAGGCGGTAGGCACGGGCATCAAGAAATACTGCCCCAAGGCGTTCGTTATCTGCATAACCAATCCGCTCGACGCCATGGTCTGGGCGCTGCGCGAGGCCAGTGGCCTGCCGCATAATCGGGTGGTCGGCATGGCCGGCGTTCTCGATTCGGCGCGCTTTCGCTTTTTCCTGGCCGAAGAATTCAAGGTTTCCGTCGAAGACGTCACCGCCTTTGTCCTCGGCGGCCATGGCGACAGCATGGTACCGCTGGTGCGCTATTCGACGGTGGCCGGCATCCCGCTTCCCGACCTCATCAAAATGGGCTGGCTGAGCAAGGCCAAGCTCGACGAGATCGTCCAGCGCACCCGTAACGGCGGTGCCGAGATCGTTGGTCTGCTAAAGACGGGCTCGGCGTTTTATGCCCCGGCCTCGTCGGCGATCCAGATGGCCGAAGCCTATCTCCGCGACAAGAAGCGGGTACTGCCCTGCGCGGTCCATCTCGATGGCGAATACGGCGTTCGTGGCCTTTATGTCGGTGCGCCGGCGGTGATCGGCGCCGGCGGCGTCGAGCGTGTCGTGGAGATCACCCTGAACCGGCGCGAACAGGCCCAGTTCGACAAATCGGCCGGCGCCGTGCGCGAGCTGGTGGAGGTGGTGCGCAAGATGATGCGCAAAAACGCCCGCGGCAAGACCAAGGCGGCGACACCGCGGCGCCGCGCCGCCAAAGCCAGAACATCGGCGCGAAACCCACGCTCCCGCAGCAAATAGCGTTACCGCAGAGCCACGGTCTGGGCCATCTTTTCGGGCAATAACAGGCAAGACCTTGGCCGGCGGGGATAACGTGATACATTCCGAAGACGGGTTTCGCAGTGCAGCTGCGGGTTTCGATAACGGAAGTGCGTCATGAATATCCACGAATACCAGGCCAAGGCATTGCTCGCTAAGTATGGCGTGGCCGTGCCGGGCGGCAAAGTCGCCTACACGCCGCAAGAGGCAGAGGAGGCGGCGCAGGCGCTGGGCGGCTCCGTCTGGGTGGTCAAGGCACAGATTCACGCCGGCGGCCGCGGCAAGGGCGGCGGCGTCAAGGTCGCCAGGTCGATCGACGAGGTTGTCGCGGCAGCCAAGACCATGATCGGCATGAATCTGGTCACCCACCAGACCGGGCCGGCAGGCAAGGAAGTCAAGCGCGTCTATATCGAGGAGGGCTGCGACATCGCGCGCGAGCTCTATCTCGGCGTGCTGCTGGACCGCGCCAGCAGCCGCGTCACCATCATGGCCTCGACCGAGGGCGGCATGGATATCGAGGAGGTGGCGGCAAGCACGCCTGAGAAGATCATCCGCGTCACCATCGATCCGGCCAGCGGCCTGCAGCCCTTCCACGCCCGCCGCCTGGCCTTCGGGCTCGGCCTCGAAGGCAAACAGGTCTCGTCCGCGGTCAAGTTCCTGACCGCCATCTACAAAGCCTATCTCGAGACCGATGCCAGCCTGATCGAGATCAACCCCCTGGTGGTCACGGGTGCCGGCGAGGTGCTGGCGCTCGACGCCAAGATGAACTTCGACGACAATGCGCTTTACCGCCAGGCGGACATCGCCGACCTGCGCGACGAGAGCGAGGAAGACCCGCGCGAGCTGGCCGCCGCGCGCCACGACCTCAACTACATCAAGCTCGACG
>CAZVDW010000236.1:0-4579 GCA_964625645.1 uncultured Rhodospirillaceae bacterium | reverse complement strand
GTCGACCTCGAGCATACCTATTACTCGACGCTCACCTCGGCGTCCGGCGAAGAGCTCTATATAGGCTCGACGTTCAACGACGTGGCGATCTATTCCACCGATACGCTGGAGCAGCTGGCCAAGATCGATCTTCCCGGCGGCGGCGACCAGGGCGCGGTTGGCATTCGTTACCTGAACCGCTGATCCCGTCCGCACCCTCTTTCTCCCCGGCCCCTTCCCGCGTGCGGGAAGGGGCCGCTGTTTTGTGAGGCCGATTTCTCAGTTGCTGTCCCTGGCTGTAAGGTTTGCCCATTCTAAGCCTTTTCCGTCCTTGGCAAATCGGGGCGAAGGGGCTCGCCACCCTCAAGTGCTTGGTGGTATCGTCAACATCCAGTTCAGCACCAGTAAATCGCTACTGCTATCAAATTGAAGATTGCTGGGGGACAGGAGTCGCGACATGGCTTACGGGCATGAAATTCGCCTAAAGATCAATGCTTTCACGCCGAAGACTTTCCCCATGAGTCGGCTGGCTGAATATATGGCGGATTTTGCCGCGCTACTTGGAGAGCCAGCATCCGTGCATTTCGTCGGCCTTGATGAGGGGAGCACGGTTCTGGTGCAGCGTATCGATGCTGAGGCGGGAACAAAGGTGCTTGCACGAGTAAAGAGCGTGCACGATGGGACAGCGCCGGCTGATGCGATGTCTGCCAATAAGAGGATCAATCAACTCCTCAAAGAGGATAATGCGGACGCGGTAGCGACCGAAGACGGTGGTGCTGAAATCCTCCCATTTCCCGGCAAGAATGAGGCCGAGCCCATAACGATTCCGAAGTTTAGCCAACGTGGAAGCCTGGATGGAGTGGTAATCAAGCTTGGTGGCCGTAGCGACCCAGCGCCTGTGCACATTCAGGCCCGCGAAACGTTCTACCTCTGTACTGCCACTCGGATCCTAGTGCGTGAATTGGGGCCGTACATTCTTGGCCCCGAGGTGCGTGTCCATGGCGTTGGCCGATGGTATCGAGACAAAGATGAAAGATGGGCGCTTTCTCGATTCAAGATCGAAAGTTTTGAAGAGTTGGACGACGAGCCCTTAAGTGCGGTCGTCGCGCGGCTTCGAAGTGTCCAGGGCAGTGAATGGGCGGATGTTGGCGATCCCTGGGGCGAGCTGGATCGTATCCGGAGTGGCGATGACGGTGCCCAGTGATGGTCGTCTTCGATGCCGGAATCTTGTTGTTGCTTCTTTCGGCCGATGTTGAGCCGCCACTAGCCCCTGATACCCAGCGCCCCGTCGACCGCGCGCGGGACCGGATCGATCACCTGGTAAGTGAGCCTGAAGCGAGCAAGACCAAGATCATTGTGCCGACCCCTGCCCTAAGCGAGATTTTGGTGAAAGCTGGAACGGCGACAGCAGAATACCTGTCCCGCATCGATGGATCAGCCGCCTTTCGGATAGCACCCTTCGATACACGCGCCGCCGTCGAAGTCGCTCTTATGACGAAATCTGCCCTTGATCGTGGAAACAAGCGTGATGGCGGCGCTGGCACTCATGCGAAGATAAAATACGATCGGCAGATTATTGCCATAGCCAGAACCGAGGGTGTGACGATGATCTATTCAGATGACAACAATATCCGAAGCTTCGGGGCGCGGCTCGGATTGACGGTGATTCGAGTCTCGGAATTACCATTGCCGCCAGAAGACCCGCAGGAGGCGCTGAATTTGGTGGTGAGAACCGCAGCTGATGAAGATGAGGCTGAAGAAGACTCCTAACCAGTTTTCAGCTCTTACAGAAGCCGTTTGCCAATTGCTTGGCATTGAAGATGACGGCTGCTTCAAGCGTGCTTTGCATCAGGTGTCCCCGCGTGTTTGAGGCATAAATGAGCGATGGCGTGAGCACCGACGCAGCCCTGGCGGCCAACGAAAGGCGGGCGCTGCTCTGGGCGTTCGGTTTTTTGCGGGCTCGCGCCCGGGCGCTGGCGGTGGTGCTGGCCTTGTCGATCGCCGCTACCGCGGTGATCAGCGCCCAGCCCTACATCATGAAGCTGATGATCGACGACGGCGTGCTGGCCGGCGACCTGGAGACGCTTGCCTGGCTGAGCGCTTTGCTGTTGCTCACGGGGCTGGTCAATCTCGTCATCGGCGGCGTCAACCGCTATTGCCACGTCAAGCTCTCGGGCCAGGTGCTGTTCGCGCTGCGTGAGGCGGTCTATGCCCATCTGCAGCGCCTCTCGCCGGCCTTCTATGCCCGCGCGCGCACCGGCGACATCCTGCAGCGGCTCGACGGCGACGTGGCGCAGATCCAGCGCTTTCTGGTCGATGCCGTGCTCTCGGGCATCAATGGCGTGCTTGGCCTGATCGCGGCCTTGGCGCTGATGGTCTGGCTGAGCTGGCAGCTCTCGCTGGTGGCCTTGGTGCTGTTACCGGCGGAGTTCTTCTACCTGCGCGCCATGCGCCCGCGCGTCGAAGGCCGCACCCGCAGTGTGCGCGAGCGCGCCAGCGCCTTGTCCGCCTTCCTCGTCGAGACCCTGCCGGCGATGAAATTCATCCAGTCGGTGTCGGCGGAGGAGCGCGAGGTCGAGCGCCTGCGCCGCCTCAACTCAGGCTATCTTGGCGACCTGTTGCGCTTGCAGGTCACGGAATTCCTCACCGCCGCCGTGCCCAACCTGCTGACCTCGGTGAGCCGCGCCGGGGTCTTTCTGGCCGGCGGCTATCTTATCGTCGAGGGCGAGCTCACCCTCGGCGCGCTGATTGCCTTCAACACCTATCTCGGCTTCGCCACGGGCCCGGTGCACAGCCTGCTCGGGGTCTATGTCGGCATGATGCGTCTGCGCGTCAGCCTGCAAAGGGTCATGGAGCTGACCGATGCCGCGCCGGCGGTGGCGCCGCCGTTGTCGCCACGCTCCCTGCCCGCGGATGCGGCCGGGGCCGTAAGGCTGGAGGGTGTTACCTTCGCCTATCCGGGTGCTGAGCAGCCGGTGCTCTCGGGCCTGGATCTCGATGTGCCGGCCGGCAGCAAGCTCGGCATTGTCGGGCCGACGGGGGTCGGCAAGACGACGCTGATCGACCTGCTGCACCGCCACTACGATCCGCGCGCGGGACGCATTACCCTCGATGGCGTGGATTTGCGCGAGCTCGATCCGGGAGAGCTGCGCCGGCGCGTCGCCGTGGTCGCCCAGGACGTGGTGCTGTTTCGCGGCAGCATCGCCGACAATCTGCGCTATGGCTGTCCCGAGGCCGACGATGCGGCGCTGCGGGACGCCGCCGGGCGCGCCCAGATCGCCGATTTCATCGCCGCCCAGCCGCAAGGCTGGGAGTCGCCGGTGGGCGAGCGCGGCACCTCGCTCTCCGGCGGCCAGCGCCAGCGCCTCGCCATCGCCCGCGCGCTCTTGCAGGACCCCCTGGTGCTGATCCTCGACGAAGCCACCTCGGCGGTCGACCTGGAGACCGAGGCCAGCCTGATCGCCGCGGTGGATGACCTGTTCGCCGGGCGCACGCGGATTGTCGTCAGCCATCGCGCCGAGGCCCTCGTGGGCGCCGACCGGGTGCTGGAGCTGGCGGGCGATGGCTGAGCTCAGGGTCGGCATTCTCGATAGCGGCTTCGCCTTGCCCGCCGTGGCGGGGCGCGCATTCCTGCCGCGCGCCAATGGCGGCATAGACGAGGGCGCAGTGGAAAACGATAGGTTTGGCCATGGTTCGGCGGTGGCCGGGATCATTGCCGAGCTGGCGCCGGGCGCGGCGCTGCTCGATGCGCAGATTTTCGGCCCCGGCGGTGGCACCTCGGCAGCGGCCGCCGCGGCGGGCCTCGCCTGGCTGTGCGGCGAAGGGGCGAACATCGTCACCATGAGCTTCGGCTTGCGCGCCGACCGGCCGGTGTTGCGCGAGGCCGTGGCGGCGGCTGCGGCGGTCATGCTCGGCGCGGCGCCGGCGCGTGGCGAGGCGGTCTACCCTTCCGCCTATGCGGGGGTCTTGCGGATTACCGGCGATGCCCGCTGCCGCTCTGGCGAGATGTCACGGCTGGCTACGGCGCAGGCCGACTTCGGCGCCTGCGTGCAGGGCCCGAGCGGCGACGGCGCCTCCATGGCGGTGGCCCACGCGGCCGGCCTGCTGGCGGCGCATTTCCTGGAGACCGGTGCGCGCGGCGAGGCGGCGGCGCGGGCCCGTTTCGAGAGCCTTGCCGCCTATCACGGCCCGGAGCGCAAAAGCGGTGCCGGCTGAGGCTTTTCTGCGCCGGCTCGCGCGCGTTACCGCCATCGTGGCGGTCGCGGCGCTACTGGCGCTGGCGCTGCTGTTCGCCTTCGACCAGTTCCAGGTTCGCGTGGTCTGGGCGACCAGCCATGCCGAGCTGCCGCTCTTCTACAAGCTCGCCAATCTCTGGGGCGACGACGGCGCCACCCTGCTGCTGCTGACGGCGCTGAGCGCCCTGGCCGCGACGAGGCTTTGCCGCCATCCGGGCTGGGCGGGACCCGGTGCTCTGCTAATGGTTGCGGCCTTCGCCGTGGGCACCGCGATCTGGTCGCCCTTTGCCCCGAGCCCGCCGGATGCGGCGCCCGTCGGCCAGGGCATGAACGTGCACCTGGTGCGCGTCTGGATGCTGCTGCAC
>CAZVDW010000235.1:0-1856 GCA_964625645.1 uncultured Rhodospirillaceae bacterium | reverse complement strand
GAATGTCCACCGTTTCCAGCATCCAAAGTCGCGTCTCCAGCGCGCGGCCCGTTATGCCGTGTGCGAGGGGACCTGGGAACATGCGCGGATAGAGGGTGAGCACGCTCGCGCACCAGGGAGCGGGGGCGCTCATTCCGTCTGCTCGGGCAGGATCACGACCAGGCGATCGCCGGCAATATCGACCTCCGGCACGGTGCTGTGCGTGAAGGGGATCATCATATCAAAGCCATCGATCTCTATGACATCGCCGGCGCCGAAATCGTGGATCGCCTTGACCCGCCCGAGGCTTTCGCCGGCCGGGGTCTCACAGACAAGACCGATCAGGTCGGCGTGGTAGAACTCCTCCGCGCCGGGCGCGGGCAAGGCGGCGCGATCCAGATAGAGCTTGGTTCCGCGCAGGGCCGCCGCCGCGTCGCGATCGCCGACGCCATCGATGCGGGCGACGACCAGGCGCGGGCGCACCTCCATCACCTGCAGAGCGAGGGGGTTGCCGGCCTCGTCGGTGATCTCGGCAAAGTCGCTTAGCGCGGCGGGGTCGTCGGTGAAACTCTTCACGCGCACGGCGCCGCGGACGCCTTGCGCGCCGGCAATCACCCCGACGCAAACCCGGCGCTCGGCCACCCTATTCCTTGTCGGCCTCCGGCGCCGCATCCGCAGCCGGGGCTTCCGCGGCCGGGGCTTCCTCTGCCGGTGCTTCCTCTGCCGGTGCTTCCGCGGCCGGCGCATCCGCGGCCGGGGCTTCCGTGGCCGGGGCTTCCTCTGCCGGTGCTTCCGCGGCCGGCGCATCCTCTGCCGGTGCTTCCGCGGCGGGAGCCTCCTCGGCAGGGGCCGCGGTCGCTTCGGCTGCCGCCTGGGCTGCTTCCTCGGCTTCCTTCAGACGCTCCTGGGCCTTGGCCTTGGGCTTCGCCTTTTCGGGATTGTTGTGTCGTGCCGGCATCGGGATGATCTCGGCCTGGCCGAGAATGCGGCCCACGCGGTCGGTCGGCCTGGCGCCCTTGGAGAGCCAATAGTTGATGCGCTCGGTGTTGAGCGTCGTGCGCTGCGGGCTGTCCTTCGGCTGCAGCGGGTTGAAGGTGCCCACCTTCTCGATGAAGCGGCCATCGCGCGGGCTGCGCACGTCGGCCACAACGATGCGGTATTGCGGCCGCTTCTTGGCGCCGGCACGCGCCAGTCGGATCTTCAATGACATTCCGTCGTCCTCTTCTCGTTATCGTCTCAGCGGCCGGGGTAACCCGGCGGCATCATGCCTGGAAGCCCGTGGCGTGCCAGGCCTTTCTTGCCCATCTTGCGCACGCGCTTCATCATTACCGTCATATCCTTGAACTGCTTGAGTAGCCTGTTGACGTCCTGCACCGTGGTGCCCGAGCCGGCGGCGATACGCCGCTTGCGCGAGCTGTTCAGCACCTTGACCTTGCGCCGCTCCGTCGGCGTCATCGACTGGATGATCGCCTCCTGGCGGCGCAGCATGCCGTCGTCCACTTTCGCCTGAGCAAGCTGGTTCTTGACCTTGGCGACGCCGGGCAGCATGCCCATCAGGCCGTCCATGCCGCCCATCTTGCGCATCTGGCGGAACTGGCTGGCCATGTCGTCGAGGTCGAAATTGCCCGCTTCCATCTTGGCGGCGAGCTTCTCGGCCTCGTCCTGCTCGACCACCTCGGCCGCTTTCTCGACCAGGCTGACCACATCGCCCATGCCGAGGATGCGCGAGGCGGTGCGGTCGGGGTGGAAGGGCTCGATGGCATCGAGGGCCTCGCCCGTGCCCACCAGCTTGATGGGGCAGCCGGTGACCGCACGCATACTCAGCGCAGCGCCGCCACGGCTGTCGCCGTCGATGCGCGTCAGCACGATGCCCGTCA
>CAZVDW010000234.1:0-8780 GCA_964625645.1 uncultured Rhodospirillaceae bacterium | reverse complement strand
TGCCCAACCGCAGGCCCCCATCGGCTGCGCAATGGCGTCGTTGCCCGCCAATCCCGATGTCCCCGCATCGCGCGGCGACGCGCGCCTAGCCAGGGCGGCGCTGAGACCGGTCAAACCGGTTCCATCTAACCACATAAGGCTCTAGTAGCTCCATGGACTGTTTCATCGGCATCGATCTCGGCTCCACCACCACCAAGGCCGTGGTGCTCGACGGCAATGACGAGGTGCTCGGCCGCGGCATCACCAATTCGCGCTCCAACTACGACATTGCCGCGCAAATCGCCAAGGAGGAGGCGTTGATCGACGCCCGCTTCACTCTCTTCCGGCGCTCGCTGGTCGACGCGGACGGTTTGCGCGGGCGCCAGGACGCCTTTCTCGATCTGCTCGAGCGCAGTTTCCGCCTGGAGCAGTATCTCGAGCAGCTTGCCGATCTGCGCGACACCTGCGAGGGCAACGTGACGCAACGGCGCTTTGCTGAGCGCACCGAAGCCGTGCGCGAGGTCCTGGGCGAGTTGTTCGCCCGTCTCTTCGCCGACGCCCCGGCCATGTTCGCGCCCGGGGTCGAGCGCAAGTCGGATTTCTTCCGCGATATCGCCGGCTCGCGCTACCAGGCCGTGGGCGAAGAGGTCGCGTCGGCGGCGGGCCTGGAGTTCGATGCCGTGCTCAACGTCTACGACCGCTCCATCATCGACGTGGAAAACCGCGTCTCGACCGAGCCCGAGAGCGCCAAGCTGAAGCGCGCCCTCGACCGGGCCTTCGCCGATGCGACCGATCTGGCGGCCTCCGAGGAGGCCATCCGGGCGCCGGTCACGGGCGTGCTCGATATCGCGCTCGACGAGACCTACACCGTCGGTACCGGCTACGGCCGCGCCCGCCTGCCGTTTTCGAAGGAGCACATTCGCTCCGAAATCCTCTGCCACGGGCTCGGCGCGCATCGCATGTATCCGAACACCGCGACCGTGCTCGACATTGGCGGCCAGGACACCAAGGCGATCCAGGTCGACGCCGACGGCATCGTCGAGAACTTTCAGATGAACGACCGCTGCGCCGCCGGCTGCGGGCGCTATCTCGGCTATATCGCCGACGAAATGAATGTCGGTCTGCACGAGCTCGGGCCGATCGCCATGGAAGCCACGCGCCCGGTGCGCATCAATTCCACCTGCACCGTCTTCGCCGGCGCCGAATTGCGCGACCGCCTGGCGCTCGGCGAGAAGCGCGAGGATATCCTGGCCGGTCTGCACCGGGCCATCATTCTGCGCGCGATGTCTATCCTGTCGCGTTCCGGCGGCGTCAGCGACGAGTTCACCTTCACCGGCGGCGTGGCCAAGAACGAGGCCGCGGTCACGGCGCTGAAGTCGCTGATCAAGGAGAACTACGGCGAGGTCACCATCAACATCGATCCCGAATCCATCTATACCGGCGCGCTCGGCGCGGCGACCTTCGCCGCCCGTGCAGGGGAGGCATGACATGACCATCACCGCGGGCATCGACATTGGCACGGGCGCCGTCAAGGTGGTGATCTTCGACTGCGACGGAGCGGAATACCAATGGTTGGCCAAGCGCGTCGATCGCTTGCGCCGCCGCGACCCGATGGTCCTGGCCGAGAGCGGCTATCAGGCCTTGTTGGACGAGCTGGGGCTGACGCGCGAAGCGGTCGCCTATGTCGCCACCACGGGAGAGGGCGAGAACGTGCCCTTCCGCACCGGGCATTTCTACTCCATGACCACGCACGCGCGCGGTGCCGTCCATCTCAATCCCGCGGCTCGAGCCGTGCTCGATGTCGGCGCGCTGCATGGCCGCGCCATCAGCATCGATGATCGCGGCAAGGTGCTGTCCTACAAGATGACCAGCCAATGCGCCTCGGGCTCGGGCCAGTTTCTGGAGAACATAGCGCGCTATCTGGGCGTCGCGATCGACGAGATCGGTGAGCTCTCGCTGCAAGCGGACGACCCGGAGAAGGTCAGCGGCATTTGCGCCGTGCTTGCCGAGACCGACGTTATCAACATGGTCTCGCGCGGCATCACCACGCCCAACATTCTGCGCGGCATCCACGTCTCCATGGCCGGTCGCCTGGCGAGACTGCTCAAGGCGGTCAAGGTTCCGCCCGGCGAGACGGTGCTGATGACGGGCGGCCTGGCGCTGGACGACGGGCTCATCGCGGCGATGCGCGATGAGATCAGCGGGCGCAAGGTCGATGTGGCGGTCGAGAGCAGCCCGGATTCGATCTATGCCGGGGCCATCGGCGCCGCGCTCTGGGGCGCCTTCCGCCACGAAAAGCTGGCCCAGCTCGGCCAGCTGGCGCAAGCTTCCTGAACGCCGGGTCGATCTCGTCTGGCCCGGGCCTTGTTGAGGCCGGTCGAACCGGTTCAACAATGGCTGTAACAATCTGATAAATCACCAAAATCCGATGCCACGCCGACGGTGCTGGAAGGCGAAGCGACACCATATACCGATATATTTTTCAGGGATGTTTGCCGGCGCCGGTTATCATTCTAGATATTAAAGTTAAGACATCAGATTCGAGCGTGCCAAACGTCTTCAGCCAAGAGCTGAGCGCGCGCTGATCGCAGCAGGTCGGACAGACTCTCGACTTGGGCGGGCGGCTTGGTGTCGAACTCCGCGCGGATGATCCGTGTGGATTACTTGGGCAGGACCGTGGGGAGCATGTTGTGCTTAGTTTCTTGAAAAATGCCAAGATTGGAACCCGTATCGCGGTCGCGATCACAGTGCCTGTGGTTGCGATGCTGGGGTTTGCCATTACCTCGGTCGTCGACAAGCAGGCTGTTTCCGCCGAGATGGCGAAGTTGCAGGCCTTGGCGGAATTGGCGCCGACAGTGAGCGCGCTGGTCCACGAGCTGCAAAAGGAACGTGGCATGTCCGCCGTCTTCATCGGCAGCGGCGGCAAGACCTTCGCCAGCGACCTGCCGGGGCAGCGCGCCGGGACCGACGCCCGCCGGCAGGCGCTGGAGACGGCGTTGAGCGGCTTCGCGATCGAGAGTTACGGCCAAGGCTTTACGGATAACGTTGCGACGGCCAACAACGCAGTGGCTGGGCTGAACGGCACTCGCGGGAAGATTTCGGATTTATCCACGAGCATCGGCGATATGGCGACATACTATTCCGGAACGATCGCCAAGCTGTTGCGTGTGGTCGAGGACATGACGGTCCTCAGCAATGACAGCGGCCTCACCCGTACCATCGCGGCGTACACGGCCTTCCTGCAAGCCAAGGAGCGGGCCGGGATCGAGCGCGCCATGGGTGGCGCCGGCTTCGGCGCCGGTGAATTCAAGCCCGCGGTCTATCGCCGCTTCCTGCAGCTCATCGCCATGCAGGACACTTTTCTTGGCGTCTTCAGGAATTATGCCGGCCAGGAGCTTGTGAACGATTACACCGCGACCCTCGTTGGCGGTGCCGTGGACGAAGTCAACCGCATGCGCACGATCGCCATCGAGAGCCCGGTGACAGGCGATACCGGCGGTATCGAGGGGGCTTACTGGTTCAAGACGATCACGGCCAAGATAGACCTGCTCAAGGAGGTCGAGGACAGCATCGCCACTGTGGTGTTGGCGGATGCCGCCACCATATACGGCGAGGCACGCACGGCCTTCATCGTCCTGCTCGTCGTGATCATCGCGCTGGTGGCCGTGACCGCCGTTCTGGTGCTGGCGATCGTGAGAAGCATCACCAGGCCGCTGGCCGGCATGACCGGAGCCATGGGCGCCCTCGCCGAGGGCGATAAGACGGTCGATGTGGGCGACACGGAACGCAAGGACGAGATCGGCGGCATGGCGCAGGCGCTCGAGGTGTTTCGCCAGAACATGATCGAGGCTGACAAAATGGCCGAGGCTCAGCGCATGGAGGAGGAGATACGCGAGCAGCGCAGTCAGACCATGGACCGCCTGACCACGGATTTCGATGGCGCCGTGTCGGAACTGCTCGAAGGCCTGGGCCGCTCCTCGAACGAGTTGACCCAGACGGCCGAGCAAATGTCGGCGGTGGCCGAGCAGACCAGCAATCAATCGACCGCGGTCGCCGCGGCGGCGCAAGAGGCGGCGACCAACGTCGAGACGGTCGCCGCGGCTGCCGAGGAGCTTTCGGGATCGGTCACCGAAATCGGCCGTCAGGTCTCCCATTCGACCGAGATCGCCGCGCAAGCCGTTTCCGCCGCGGATCGCGCGAACGACGAGATACGCGGGCTCGCCGAGGCGTCACAGAAGATCGGCGAAGTCGTCGCCTTGATCACCAGCATTGCCGAGCAGACCAATCTTCTGGCGCTGAACGCAACCATCGAGGCGGCGCGTGCCGGCGATGCCGGCAAGGGGTTCGCCGTGGTTGCCAATGAAGTCAAGAAGCTGGCCAATGAGACGGCAAAGGCAACCGAGGAAATCGGCGCGCAGGTCTCCGGCATCCAGAACGCCACGGCGGATTCGGTTGAGGTAATCGGCAATATCTCCGACACCATCCACAAGATGAACGAGATCGCCGCGACCATTGCCTCTGCTGTCGAGGAGCAGCAGGCGGCGACCCAGGAGATCGCGCGTAACATTCAGCAGGCCTCGAGCGGCACGCAGGAAGTGACGAGCAATATCCATGGCGTCAACGAGGCAGCCGAAACCACCGGTGAAGCGGCCGGCCAGGTCTTGTCCTCGGCCCGCGAGGTGGTTGATGCCTCGGGCGCCATGCGCGAAAGCGTCGGCAAGTTCCTCGGCGATGTCGAGGCGGCGTAGGCTTTAGCTCACAGTAATTCGGCTATTTGAGGGGGATTACGGCGGCAGTCTCGCAAGGAGAGCGATCTTGGCAGTGCCGAACCCCCTCAATATGCCGCGGCCATATCGGATCTATGGGCATACGCTGTCGTTCTTCACACGGAAGCTCACGGGGTACATGTCCTACAAAGGTCTGCCCTGGCAACAGCGAACGAAGACCTATCCGGATCATGTGCTGGCATCGGATTGGCCGGGTGGCATGCCGGTGCTCGAAACGCCGGAAGGCGATATCATCTGGGATACGACGGCGATCATTCTTCACTTGGAAGATCGCTATCCGCAGCACGCCGTGTTGCCTGAGGATGACACATTGCGTTTCCTCTGCTTCGCGATCGAGGATTTCTCCGACGAATGGCTCTACCGGTGCGGCCCGCCAACCCGCTGGTACTTTGAGGAAAATGCGCAATACGCCAGATGGGAAACCGGACGAGAGGTTTCGATTCACCGCGCTGTCAGCCGTGACGAGGCAGGCGCTGCCACCGAGGCGCGGCTGAAGACCTCGACGCCGCCATTTGGCGCCACGCAGCAGAATGTGCAGTCCTGGGTCGACGACGTCCTGCGGCCCTGGCAGCGGGCTGTCGGCAAGCTGTTGCAGCAGCGGCCCTATCTCTTCGGAGATCGCCCGTCACTGGCGGATTTCGCGATCTACGGTGGCAATGAAGCGCATTTCAACCGTGAGCCGCTTTGCCGCCGCTGGCTCGAGGCGGATGCCCCGCGATTGGTCGATCACACGCACCGGCTATTCGAGCCCGAGGACCAAGACTTCGGCGACTGGCGCAAGGCGGGCGACATTCCCGATGCGCTGGTCTCCTTGCTTGCCGAGATCGGCCGACTCTATTTGCCATGGGTCTCGCAGGCGACGGTGGATGGCCGGGCGGCCGTGCGTTTCGCGTCGGGCCAGAGCGTGGATAGCGCGGCGACGGACTTCTTGAAGGATGCCCGCGCAACGCTCCTCGCACGATACGCCAGGCTTCGTAACGAACGCCTGGATGCTATCCTGGATAAGGCCGGGATCTTGCGATTCTACAGGGACCATCTGGACCAGGCAGGATCGCTGCCCGATCCGTCGGCGCTGCCCCGCCCGCCGCGCAACCGTCCTTTCCCGTCCGACGCGCCGCGCCCGTCGATGGCATAGCGCAACGCCTCGCGAAGCCCGCAGGCCAGCACCCTGATGTCGTCGGCGGTCGTGGGCATGGATCAGCTTTCGTCTTGCTTGGGCAGCCTGCCGGCAACCTGAAACATGGAGTAGCTTATGGTCAGGGTGCCCGGCGCCAGCACATGCGCCTGCACGCGCTCGGCCAGGCCGGCAACCTCGTCCGCCGGCATCAGCCCGAGGGAGACGATGGTGTCCTGCATGGCGGCGAGGGTATCGGGCAGGTGCAGCGTCATCGGGTCGTCAGGCGTCAAGGCATAGAGGCACGGCCGTACCCTCAGGTCTTCCAGTCCCTTGGCGAGGAGAATGCCGTATAGCTTTGGTCCCAGCGTGGTATCCGCACCGATCGCGGTGAAGGTGTCGCTCACCAGCGCAAGCGCTTCGTCCCAATCGGCACTGCCGGGCACGCAATCGATTGTGCGGGCGTTGACTTCCTCGAGGAACACGATGCCGCCAGGGCGGGCCAGGCTCAGCATGTGGTCGAGAATGCCGAGGCCGCCGGCGATGACGCTGAGCGCAAAGCGGCAATGGACGAGGTCGAACGAGGCAGCGGCAAAGCCCGTCGCGAAAGCGTCCGCCTGTTCGAATGAGACAGTGTCGAGGGCGTTGGCGGCCGCCCAGTCGCGGGCATAGGCAAGCTTGTCCGCATCCATGTCGGCACCGACCACGGAACCGCCCGGCCCGACCTTGTCGCTCAACACATCCGTGATGCCGCCGATGCCGCAACAGAGGTCGAGACAGCGCCAGCCCGGCTCGATGCCAAGGCGATCCAGCATGACCGCCGCGTCGTCCCGGAACAGGTCGGATTGCATGCCGAGCCGGTCGAATTCCGCCGACGATGTCCGTATGGGATAGGCCTTGGCCGCCATGGTCCGATCCGACAGGTGATCTTGCGCGACACTACAAATCCGCGGCGGGCTTGTCGATGATCCAGCTGGCGAGAATTGGACATTGCCGCTTGCGGGAATCCGGCCCATCCTGACGAGCGGCAGAGACAGCACTTCAACGGAGGAAATTCGAGAATGGACGTGGCAAACCGCAAAGCGGTCATATTTGGCGGAACATCGGGCATTGGCTTGTCGACGGCGAGGCAGCTTGCGGAAATGGGCGCGCAAGTCGTTGCCGTCAGTCGCGATCCGGACAAGGCCGGCGATGTGCCCGCGGGTATCAGGCTGGAGAAATGCGATGTCCGCGACCGTGACGCTCTGTCGAGCCTGTTCCAGGCCTGCGCCCCGTTCGACATCCTCGTCAGCGCGGCCACCGGCGGCGCGCGGGCCATGGGTCCGTTCCTCGAGATGGACATGGCTGGCTACCAGGCCTCCTTCGACAAGCTTTGGGGCTATGCGAACGTGGTGCGCCTGGGCGCCGGGCATATGAGCGAGGATGGCACCATCGTGCTGGTCAGCGGCGCGCCCGCGCGCAAGTGCAAGCCGGGCCAGGTGGCGCTTTCTTCCGTCGGAGCCGCGGTCGAGGCCCTGGTTCGCGCCGTGGCGCCCGAAATCGCGCCGCGCCGCCTCAATGTGGTGTCTCCGGGCTCGATCGATACGCCGATGGTCTCGTTGCAGGGCGAGGAGCGCGGCGCCTTCTACAAGAAGGCAACCGCCGCCAATATCATTCCCAGAGCCGGCACGCCCGAGGAAGTGGCGCAGGGCATCCTGTTCATGATCGAGAACGACTTCGTCACCGGCACGACCATCGACGTCGACGGCGGCTGGCTGCTCTCCTAGCGCGGGAAGCGATTTGCAGATGCATCGGAACTTGCCTCATAATGGCCCGCGGCTTGGGCGAGTGGCGCTGAGATGGGGTGATGGAATGAGACTGCGGTGGAGAAAGAGGCGGTGCGGCGCTATTTGATTCGCCGCTTGCTGGCGGTCGTTCCGACGCTGTTTTTTGCCAGCATTATTGTCTTCCTGGTCATCCGGGTGTTGCCGGGCGACGCCGTCGACCTGATCATCAAGTCCAGCCCCTTCATGGCGGACAGCGAGCAGATGCGCGCCGAGATCGAGCGCGATCTCGGCCTCGATCACCCCATGCACGTGCAATATGTGCGCTGGCTCGGCGCCATCCTGCTGCACGGCGATCTCGGCACCTCGCTGATGCGCGATACATCGGTCAGCGCCGAGATCCTCGAGCGACTGCCGGTCACCATGGAGATGGGCCTGTGGGCGGTTTTCTTCGCCTTGATCATCGCGATTCCGATAGGCGTCTATTCGGCGCTGCGCCAGGACACCATGGGCGACTATGTCGGGCGCAGCTTCGCCATTCTCATGCTTGCCGTGCCAAGCTTCTGGCTGGGCACGATGGTGGTGATCCTGCCGGCGGTCTGGTGGGGCTGGTCGCCGCCGACGCGCCTGGTCGACTTCTCGGACGACCCGATCCGCCACATCTCCGTATTCCTCACTCCGTCGGCCATTCTTGGCGCTTCCCTGGCGGCGGTAACCATGCGCATGACGCGCACCATGATGCTCGAGGTGCTGCGCCAGGATTACATCCGCACGGCCCGCGCCAAGGGCCTTACAGAGCGCCTTGTGGTGATGCGCCACGCCATCCGCAACGCGCTCATTCCGGTGATCACGTTGATCGGCCTGTTCGTGCCGATCATCATCGGCGGCACGGTTATCCTTGAGCGAATTTTCGACATCCCCGGCATGGGACAGCTGCTGTTGCTGGCGGTGCAGGACCGGGATTATCCGGTGATAACCGGCATCTTCCTGGTCGTCGGCGTGTTCGTGATCATGGTCAATCTGATGGTCGACCTGAGTTACGGCCTGCTCGACCCCAAGGTCCGGCACCAGAAATAGGCGGGCGGGATGGCGGAAATTACCCTCAATCGCGAAAGCGTCGCCGCCCGGAAGAGACGG
>CAZVDW010000233.1:0-5763 GCA_964625645.1 uncultured Rhodospirillaceae bacterium | reverse complement strand
GCGCTGTTGACCGGGCGCTTTCCCGACCCCGTGACCATCACCCTGCCCGGCGGCCAGGCCCCGGCCTTCGCGCTGGCCCGCGAGGCACTCGGCGAGGGGCAGGCCAGCGCCGCCATCGTCAAGGATGCCGGCGACGACCCGGACGTCACCCACGGCGCGCTGGTGCGGGTGACCGTGCGCGCGACCGACGGCGGCGGGGTGACGTTCCGCGCCGGCGAAGGTGTCGGCACGGTGACGCTGCCCGGCCTGGCGCTGGCGGTCGGCGAGCCCGCCATCAATCCCGGCCCGCGCCGGATGCTCTGCGCGGCCATCGCCGGCGTCGCCGCGGCGCATGGCGGCAGCGGCGATGTCGCGGTCGAAGTGGCGATTCCCGGCGGCGAGAAGATGGCCGAGCGCACCCTGAATGGCCGCCTCGGCATTCGCGGCGGGCTGTCGATCCTCGGCACCACGGGCATCGTCGTGCCGTTCTCCTGCGCCAGCTGGATCGCCAGCATCCAGCGCGGCATCGACGTGGCGCGGGCCGCCGGCCTCGACCATGTCGCCGCCGCCACGGGCTCGACCTCCGCCGCCTTCGTGCAGGCGCGCTACGCGCTTTCCGAGCAGGCCCTGATCGACATGGGCGATTTCGCCGGCGGCATGCTGAAATACCTCCGCCGCCATCCCGTTGCCAGGCTGACCATTGCCGGCGGCTTCGCCAAGCTGGCCAAGCTGGCCCATGGCGAGCTCGATCTGCACTCGGCACGCAGCCGCGTCGACATGGCCTGGCTGGCGGGCCTCAGCGACGACCCGCAAGCCGTGGCGGCCGCCAACAGCGCCAACGAAGCCCTGCAGATTGCCGGCACGCCGCTGGCGAACCGCATCGCGGCGCTGGCGCGGCAGGTGGCGCAAGGCGTGGCCGGCGAGGCCGTCGCCATCGAGATACTGATCTGCGATCGCCAGGGCAAACTGGTCGGGCGATGTCCCGTATCCTGATCCTCGGCGGCACGGCGGAGGCGCGCGCGCTGGCGGGTCGCCTCGACGGTCACGAGGTCATCACCTCGCTGGCCGGGCGCACGCGCAAGCCGGCAACGCCGGCCGGTGAGCTGCGCAGCGGCGGCTTTGGCGGCACGGCAGGCCTCGCCGCCTATCTGCGCCAGGCCGGCATCGAGGCGGTCATCGACGCCACACACCCTTTCGCGGCGGAAATCTCCGCCAACGCCGTCGCGGCCTGCGAGCAGGAGGGAGTTCCGCGTGTGGCCCTGGTACGCCCGCCCTGGCGCGCCGAGCCCGGCGACGACTGGACGGAGGTCGCCGATGCCGATGCCGCCGCGGCCGCGCTCGCCGGCCACGCCACGGCCTTCCTCGCCGTCGGCCGCCAGGGCCTGGCACCTTTCGCCCGCTGCCGCGACATCGCCTTCGTCGTGCGCGTGGTCGAGCCGCCGGACGCGCTACCGCTTGCCACTGCAACCGTGGTGACGGGCCGCGGCCCCTTCGCGCTGGCCGACGAGCGCGCCTTGCTCGCCGAGCACCGCATCGAGGTGGTGGTGGCCAAGAACGCCGGCGGCGACCGCGCCAAGCTCGACGCCGCGCGCCAGGCCGGCCTGCCCGTCATCCTCATCGCCCGGCCGCCGCCGCCACCCGGTCAGCGGGCCGAGACGGTGGCCGACGCCGTCGCATGGCTCACCCAGCTATAATTGGTGACAGTTACCGAATATTTCGAGCTCCTTGAGCACCACGGCGGTCATGTGCGGCCGGCGGTGATATCGCCGAGATGCGGCGGCGTCATGCCGCGAGGGTAGCGGATGGCCGCCGGCTCTGCCAGTCTAGGGCCATGAGCAATCCACGCATTTCCTTTGCCATGACCGGCGAGCGGGCGCCTTTGGCGGGCCCCGGCGGCAAGACCGTGCTGGTGCATCTGGTGGTCAATGTCGAGCATTGGCGTTTCGATGCCGCCATGCCGCGCAAGGTCATCCCGGCGCCGCACGGCGCCGAGCAGCTGCCCGACGTGCCCAATTTCGCCTGGGCCGAATACGGCATGCGGCGCGGCCTGCCCCGGCTCCTGGCCATGATCGGCGAGCGCGGCCTGGCCGCCAGCACCAGCATCAATGCCGGCGCCATCGCCGCCTATCCCTCCGCTGCCGAGGCCATGCTGGCCGCGGGCTGGGAGTTCATCGGCCACGGTATTCACCAGCGCGCCGTCAGCGGCGAGGACGACGAGGCGGCGCTGATCGGCGAGGCCCTCGGCGTGCTCGGAGACTTCACGGGCAAGCCCGCGCGCGGCTGGCTCGGCCCCGGCCTGCGCGAGACCGCCGAGACGCCGGACCACCTCAAGGCCGCGGGCATCGACTATGTCTGCGACTGGGTGCTCGACGACCTGCCCTGCTGGATGACCACCGCGCACGGCCCGCTCATCGCCATGCCTTATGCGGTCGAGGTCAACGACAGCGTGGTCTATGCGGTCGAGCATCATGCCGGGCCGGAGCTGGAGCGGCGTCTGCGCGAGACCCTGTCCTGCTTCGTGGTCGAGCCCGGCCCGCATGTGCTGGCCATCGGCCTGCATCCGCATCTGGTCGCCGTGCCCCACCGCATCGCCAGCCTGGCGCGTATGCTGGACCTTTTGCAGGCGCATGACGACGTCGCCTTCATGACCGGCAGCCAGATCGCCGACTGGTACGCCGCGGCGGAGCCGGCACCATGAAGCGGCGGCGCTTCCTGGCCGGCGCCGGCGCCGCGGCAGCCGCCTCGCCGCTGGCCGCGCCTGCCATCGCGCAGGGGCGTATCGAGTGGCGCATGGTGACGTTGTGGCCACGCAACTTTCCCGGCCTCGGCACCTCCTCGCAGCGTCTGGTGGAGACCGTGGCGGCGGCCTCGGACGGCCGCCTGACCATCAAGATCTATGGCGCCGGCGAGCTGGTGCCGGCCTACGAAGCCTTCGACGCGGTGCGCGAGGGCACCGCCGAATGCGCCCACGACGCGCCCTATATCTGGATCGCCAAGCACCCGGCCGCGGCCTTCTTCTGCACCGTGCCGGGCGGCCTGACACCGGCCGAGCACACCGCCTGGATCACCTTCGGCGGCGGCCAGGCGCTGTGGGACGAGCTATATGACCGCTTCGCCCTGGTCGCCTTCCTCGCCGGCAATTCGCGCACCAACATGGGCGGCTGGTACAACCGCGAGATCACCAGGGCCGAGGATTTCGAGGGCCTGCGCATGCGCATTCCGGGGCTGGGCGCGGAAGTGCTCAACCGATTGGGCGCCACCACCGTCAATCTCTCGGGCGGCGAGATCGTGCCGGCGCTGCAGACCGGTGTCATCGACGCGGCGGAATGGATAGCGCCCTATGCGGATCTCGCTTTCGGCCTGCACAAGGTGGCGAAGTATTATTACGGGCCCGGCGTGCACGAGCCCGGCCCCGCCGCCTCGCTGATGATCGGCCGGGACGCCTGGCAAGCGCTGCCCGCCGACCTCCAGGCCATTGTGCGCCTGGCGGCGGCGGCCGAGACCACGCGCATGCCGGCGGAGACGCTCAACGGCAACGCTGTCGCCTTGCAGGCCCTGCTGACCCGCCACGGCGTCGACCTGCGCCACTTCCCCGCCGCGGTGGTGGCGCGCCTGCACGCGGTCTCGCGCGAGGTTGTCGCCGAGGTCGCCGAACACGACGCGCTGGCGGCGCGCATCTACCAAAGCTGGTCGGCCTTCCGCGACACCATGCAGGCCTATGCGCCCTACGGCGCCTACGGGTATTTGCGCGGACGGGCCGGGCCCGCTTGACGCCGGCGCGACGATCGGCGAAGCAGGCGGGCATACATCTTGAGGAGAGAGACATGATCGAGTTACAGGGTGGCGTGGTGATCGTCACGGGGTCGTCGCGCGGCATCGGCAGGGCGACGGCGCTGAAGCTGGCGGGCCGTGGCACCAAGGTGGTGATCAACTGCTCGAGCTCGCTGGCCGAGGCCGAAGGCGTGGCCGAGGAATGCCGCGCGGCGGGCGGCGACGGCATGGTCTGTCAGGCCAATGTCGCCGAGGATGCGGACTGCAAGCGCCTGGCCCGGGCGGCGCTCGACCAGTGGGGCCGCCTCGACGGCCTGGTCAACAATGCCGGCACCACCAAGTTCTGCGCCCATGGCGATCTCGACGGCCTCGACGCCGCCGACTTCCAGGCCATCTTCGCGGTCAACACGATCGGCCCCTTCCAGATGATCCGCGCCGTGGCGCCGGCCATGAAGGCCCGGGGCCGCGGCTCGGTGGTCAACGTCTCGTCCGTCGCCGGCATCCACGGCCTCGGCTCATCGGTGGCCTACATGGCGTCCAAGGGCGGGCTCAACACCATGGCCATGGGGCTGGCGCGGGCGCTCGGCCCGGAGATCCAGATCAACACCGTCTGCCCCGGCTTCATCGCCGGCGACTGGCTGCGCCAGGGCATGGGCGACGCGGCCTACGAGGCGACCAAGACGCGGCTCGAGACGACGACGCCGCTGCGCGCCGTCAACACCCCTGAGGACATCGCCGAGACCATCGTCTACCTGCTCGCCGCCGCGCCCAACGTCACCGGCGAGCTCATCTCCATCGACGCCGGCATGGGCATCCTGCGCGGCAACTAGGGCTGCGGCCAATCGCTGCCGCGTGTGCGGTACGCGCCACCATAATACGGCGATAAAATACGGCGACAGTTTACTTTATTCCCCTTGGCCGTTCACCTGCGGTGATGTGAATAAAGTAAACTGTCGCCGTATTTGTCGCCGCATTATCGCCCCGTGAACGCGGCCGGGCGCTGCTCGACGAAGTGGGCGACGCCTTCCTTGAAGTCTTCGCAGTCGAAGCTGGCGAACATCTGCTCGTTGGCGTTGCGCACCGCCTCGCTTAAGGAGCGCCCCGTGCCGGCGGTGGTGTAGAGCTGGGTCTTCATCACCCGCATCGAGCGCGGCGAGACCGCGGTGGCGAGGTCGAGGGCGAAGTCGCGCACCTTGTTGGCGAAGGTCTCGGGCGCATGGACGGCGTTGACCAGGCCCTTGGCGAGCGCCTCCCGGGGGCTCACCCGGCGCGCGGTCATGAGCAGGTCCAGCGCGTTGGCAAAGCCGACGATGCGCGGCAGCATCCAGTCGATGCCGTGCTCGGCGATCAGCCCGCGCCGCGCGAAAGCCGTGGTGAACACGGCCGCCTCGGAAGCAAAGCGGAAATCGCAATAGAGCGACATGATCAGCCCCAGCCCGGCGCAGGGGCCGTTGATGGCGGCGATGATCGGCTTCGGCACCGAGGGGAAATAGGTGTAGCGCAGGGAGAAGTCGTCGGGCACGTCGAGACGCCCGGGGATCTCGGCATCGCCCGGGGGCACCAGCGCCTTGGCGCGGCGCTCTTCCGGGTCCACGTCGCCGGTACTTTGCAAGAGCGACATGTCGGCCCCGGCGCAGAAGCCGCGGCCCGCCCCGGTGATGACGATCGCGCGCACGTCATCGTCGCCCGCCGCGGCCACCATGGCGGCGCGAATCTCGCCTTCCATCACCGCGGTCCAGGCGTTGAGGCGGTCGGGCCGGTTGAGGGTGATGGTGGCGATGCCGTCCGCCACGCCATAGGCGATCTCGTCATAGGCCATGCTGCTTCTCCGGCTCAGCTGAGGTCGTCGATGCGCACGGTCATGCCGTCCCCCTTGGCGGCATCTGCCAGGGGCGCGGCATCGGCGCTGTCGATAACCATAGCGCCTTCGCTCTCGCGCTCCGAATCCACATGCTGTTCGACCCATTGCCGGCCGCGCCGCGTGAGCGGCTTGAGCAGGGCGCCGGTACCGCG
>CAZVDW010000232.1:0-4066 GCA_964625645.1 uncultured Rhodospirillaceae bacterium | reverse complement strand
CCACAGGCCTTGTTCGTAATAGCGCGCGCGCTCGTCGGCGCTGTGCAGGCTTTGCATCAGTGGCCGAAGCGCGAGGAATCGGGCTTGCGCTTTTCGGCGAAAGCCGAGGACAGCTCCGCCGACTCTTCGCCGTCGAGATATTGCCGCAGCAACAGGTCGTGGGCGAGCCGCGCCAGCCCCGACACGCCGCCATGGCGGGCATTGAACGCGGCCTTGATGGCGGCCAGCGCGAAGGCGCCGCGGTCGGCGATCTCGAGCGCCCAGGCGCGCGTCTCCTCGGCCAGGGCATCGTCGGGCACGACGCGGTTGATGAGGCCCATGGCTTCGGCTTCGCGAGCCTTGATCTTGGGATTGGCGAACCACATCTCCTTGGCCTTCTTCTTGCCCACCAGGTCCTCCAGATACCAGGTGCCGTAGCCGGCATCGAACGAGCCCATCATCGGCCCGACCTGGCGGAACACGGCGGACTCCTTGGCGATGGTCAGGTCGCAGGCCATCTGCAGCACGTTGCCGCCGCCGACCGCGAAACCGTTGACGCTGGCGATCACCGGCTTTTGCAATCGATCGAGGGATTCGTAGATCTCCAGGGTCGGCAGCACGCCGGCATAAAGCTCGGTCTTCTCCAGGCCCTCCTTGCGTCCGCCGATGCAGAAGAAGCGCTCGCCGGCACCGGTCAGGACCAGCACGCGCGTGCGGGTTTCGCGGCGCATGGCATTGATGCAATCGCGCAACTCGTGGCACATGGTGACGTTGAACATGTTGCCGTCGTCGGGACGGTTGAGGGTGATGGTGCCAAGCGGTCCATCTTCCTCGTAGAGTATGGTTTCGTAGTCCACGGCCTTGTTGGCTCCTGTCGGGGCTTGGGGCGCTACCATAGCCCAGGGAGAAGAGCGAAGCGATGTTGAGAATACCCGAGGAAGCCGATGCCGAGACCCGTGCGCTGCTCGACTGGGTGGCCGAGGCCAAGCCGCCGCCGCTGCACGGCATGAGCGCGCTCGCGGCCCGCGAGGCCTATGCCGAGCGTCGCGTGCGCTCGGAGCTCTCGGCGGTGCCCGTGGCCTGTGTCGAGGACCGGGCGATCGCCGGGCCGGCCTCGCCGATCCCGCTGCGCATCTACGCGCCGCGCGAGGGCACTGGCCTGGCGGTGCTGGTCTACTACCACGGCGGCGGCTTCATCATCGGCGACCTCGACAGCCATGACAGCATTTGCCGGCGCCTTGCCAATGCGGCGGATTGCCTGGTGGTATCGGTGGCTTATCGCCTGGCGCCGGAAGCGCCGTATCCGGCGGCCGTCGAGGATGCCATGGCGGCGTTCGACTGGTGCGCGGCACATGTCGGCGAGGTCGGCGGCGATCCCGCCCGCCTTGCGGTCGGCGGCGACAGCGCCGGTGGCGGGCTCGCCGCCTATGTCGCCCAGCAGCACCGCGACCGCATCCGCTACCAGGTGCTGATCTACCCCTATATGGATCCCAATGCCGATACCGAGACGCGGCGGGCCTGCGCCGATGTCTTCCCCATCGACAGGCCAACCATCGACTGGTTCAACGCCCTGTACCTTCCCGATGCCTCGCGCCACGCGGAAGCCGGCGCCGCGCCGGGTCTGGTCGATGATGTCGCCGGCCTGCCGGGCGCGCTGGTGCTGACGGCGGGCCTCGACCCGCTCTGCGACGAGGGCAGGGACTATGCCGACCGCTTGGCGGCAGCCGGTGTGCCGACGGCCTATCACTGCGACCCCGGCACCATCCACGGCTATCTCGGCATGGGCAAGCTGCTGCCCCACGCCGAGCGCGCCATCGCGCGCATCGGGGCGGCGTTGCGGGAGGTGCTTTGACTGTGTGCGCCGAAGCCGGGGCTTCGTCGCTGGGCCTTGATATCGGTCGGAAGGGCCCTTCTCCATGGGCCGCTGCAAAGCGAACGCACCGCGTGTAATATCTACGCGGGAGGGGCAGTGTGTCGGGCATTCGAGAATGGCTGGAAGGGCTCGGTCTGAGCCAATATGCCGATGCATTCGAGGAGAATGAGATCGATCGTTCGTTGCTGCCTGACTTGAGCGACGGCGACCTCAAGGACCTGGGCGTGGCGGCGATGGGTCACCGCAAGCGCTTGCTGACAGCCATTGCGGCGTTCGGCCCCCCTCAAAACGGCCCGGAAGCCGGTTCCATTTCTGGTTCTGTGGAGCCTGCCGAGGCCGATCGGGCCGAGCGCCGCCAAATCACTGTCATGTTCTGCGATCTGGTGGGTTCCACGGCCTTGTCGGAAAGCCTCGATCCGGAGGAATTGCGAGACGTCATGAAGGCGTATCGCAAGGCATGCGCCGACGTGATCGGACGCTATCAAGGCCATGTCGCGCAGTATCTGGGTGACGGGGTGATGGTGTATTTCGGCTGGCCGACGGCGCATGAGGATGACGCCTGCCGTGCTGTCAGCGCCGCGCTCGAAATCGTTGACGCCGTCCCGGCATCGGCATCGCACACGGCTCTCGAGGTGCGCGTCGGTATCGCGACGGGATTGGTGGTTGTTGGCGAAAACGGCTCGGAACCCGAGCTTGCAGTCGGCCAGACCCCGAACATCGCGGCTCGTGTCCAAGCCTTGGCGGAACCCGGGACGGTCGCTATCGCCCAGGGCACCAGGCGCCTGCTGGGCGGTATGTTCCTGCTGGAGGATTTGGGCGTTCACGACGCGAGAGGTGTGTCGGGAGGCCTCGCCATACAGCGGGTTCTCGGCGCGGCGTCGGCGGAAAGCCGGTTCGAGGCCTCCCGGGGAATGGCATTGACTCCCCTGGTCGGTCGCGACAGCGAGGTTGCCCTGTTGATCGAGCGCTGGCAGCAGGCCAAGGACGGCGAGGGGCAAGTGGTCGTGCTGTCGGGCGAGGCGGGCATTGGCAAGAGCCGTCTGACGGAGACCCTGCACGAGCGTCTGGGCGAGCAGCCCCACATGCGGCTGCGCTACCAGTGCTCGCCCTATTACACCAGTTCGGCCTTCTACCCGATCATCAGCCAGTTGGAGCGTGCCGCCGGGTTCGCCCGGGATGACAGCAGTGCTGAGAAACTCGACAAGCTGGAGGACGTCCTGGCGCAGGGCTGCGATGATGTCGCGGCGGCGGCGCCACTGATTGCCGACATGCTGTCGCTGCCGACGGATCGGTATCCGGCCCATGACGTGACGCCGCAGCGCCGCAAGGAAGACACCGTCGCCGCCTTGGTCGCCCAAGTTACCGGCCTCGCCAGACATCAACCTCTGCTGATGACTTTCGAGGATGTCCATTGGTGCGACCCGACCTCGTTAGAGGCTTTGAGCCGGGTAATCGACGGCATTCAAGACGTTGCGGTTCTTCTGGTCATCACCTGCCGTCCGGAGTTCGCCACGCCATGGACCGGGCAAGGTCACGTTACCCTTCACTCGCTGAACAGGTTGAGCAGGCGCCAGGCCGCTGAGATGGTTGCCAGGGTGACCGGCGGAAAGGCCATTCCCGACGAAGTTCTCGATGAGGTCATTGCCAAGACCGACGGCGTGCCGTTGTTCGTCGAGGAGCTGACCAAAGCGATTCTCGAAGCGGGTTTTCTCCAAGAGGAAGGGGATCGTTATGTCATGGTCGGCGCCTTGCCTGCCATGGCGATCCCCGCCACCTTGCAGGATTCGCTGATGGCCCGGCTCGATCGAGTCGCCGAAGTCAGGGCAACAGCGCAAATTGGCGCTTGTATCGGCCGGGAATTCAGCCACGAGCTGCTCGCAGCCATATCGCCGCTTGGCGAAGGCGAGCTGGCGAATGCGCTAAGCGAGCTGACCGCCAGTGAATTGCTGTTTCGTCGGGGTGCGCCGCCGAACGCCACCTACACTTTCAAGCATGCGCTCGTCCAGGATGCGGCCTACGAAAGCCTGCTGAAAACAACGCGCCAGGAAACGCATAGGCGTATCGCCGTGGTGCTGGAGGAGCGCTGGCCGGAAACCTCCCGCGAAAATCCGGAATTGATCGCCCATCACTACACGGAGGCCAGGGCTTTCGAGGAGGCAGTGCCCCATTGGCTGCAAGCCGGCAAGAAGGCAACACAGAAGTCTGCCAACAACG
>CAZVDW010000231.1:0-8533 GCA_964625645.1 uncultured Rhodospirillaceae bacterium | reverse complement strand
TGATCTGGATGTCATCGGCGTTGACGAGATACTCGGTGGTGACGCCAAAGCGGCCCGAGGCGACCTGTTTGATCGCCGAGCGCATGGAATCGCCGTTGTCCATGGGCGTGAAGCGGTCCACTTCTTCGCCGCCCTCGCCGGTGTTGGACTTGCCGCCCATGCGGTTCATGGCGATGGCAAGATTGGTATGTGCCTCGCGGCTTATCGAGCCGAAGCTCATGGCGCCTGTCGCGAAGCGCTTGACGATCTCGCTTGCCGGCTCGACCTCGTCCAGCGACAGCGACCTCTCCGCCCTGCGCAATTCCATGAGGCCGCGAATGGTCAGCAGGCGCTCGCTCTGATCGTTGATGCTGCGAGCGAAGTCACGATACTGCTCAGGCAGATTGCCGCGCACCGCATGCTGCAGGGCGGAGACGCCCTGCGGAGTCCAGGCATGATCCTCGCCGCGCAGGCGATAGGCATAATCGCCGCCCACATCGAGCATCTCGTGGTAGATGGGATTGTCGCCATAGCCCGCGCGGTGGCGCTCCAAGGCCTCGCCGGCAATGACCGGGATATCGGCACCCTCGATGGTCGAAGCGGTGCCCGTGAAGTATTTTTCGACGAAACCGGTTGCCAGGCCGACCGCGTCGAATATCTGCGCCCCGCAATAGGACTGATAGGTCGATATGCCCATCTTGGACATGACCTTGAAGATGCCCTTGCCGACGGCCTTGATATAGTTCTGACGCACTTCGTCGGCGCTCAGCGCCATGCCTTCGCGCAGGCGCATCTGCTCCAAGGTTGCGAACGCGACATAGGGATTGACCGCCTCGGCGCCATAGCCTGCCAGCACGCAGAAATGCTGCACCTCGCGCGCCTCGCCCGTCTCGACGACCAACCCGGTCGAGGTGCGCAGGCCCTGGCGGATCAGATGATGATGCACCGCCGCCGTCGCCAGCAAAGCGGGTATCGGCACGCGCTCCTTGGAGACAGTGCGGTCCGACAGCACCAGAATATTGTGGCCGCCGAGAACCGCCTCGGTGGCCTCGGCGCAGATGCGCTCGACCGCCGGGCCGAGGCCATCAGCGCCCTTGGCTGCCGCCCAGGTCGCGTCGATGGTATGGGTGCGGAAGGCCTCGCCGACCAGCGAGGAGATGGAACGGATCTTCGCCAGATCGCCATCGGTGAGAATGGGCTGCGTCACTTCCAGGCGCATATGGGAGCCGGCGTGGTGGCCGAGCAGATTCGGCCGCGGCCCGATCATGGATACCAGCGACATCACCAACTGCTCGCGGATCGGATCGATCGGCGGATTGGTGACCTGGGCGAAATTCTGCTTGAAGTAGTTGTAGAGCAGTTTCGCCTTGTTCGAGAGCACCGGGATCGGCACGTCGACGCCCATCGAGCCGATCGGATCCTCGCCATTGCGCGCCATCGGCTCGAGGAAGACGCTGAGATCCTCGTGGGTATAACCGAACGCCTGCTGGGTGGTGAGCAGGTCGTCGATGGCGTTGCGCCTGGCGTCGCGCGCGGACGGCGGCCTCTCGGCGAGATCCTCCAGCTTGAACTGGGTGATGTCGAGCCACTCCTGGTAGGGGTGCTTCTCCGAGAACGTGGTCTTGATCTCGTCGTCCGAGATGATGCGGCCTTCGTCGAAGTCGATGAGCAGCATCTTGCCCGGCTGCAGGCGCCACTTGTGCACGATGCGCTCTTCAGGCACCGGCAGCACGCCGACCTCGGAGGCCATGATGACGTGATCGTCGTCGGTCACCACATAGCGCGCCGGCCGCAGACCGTTGCGGTCGAGGGTGGCGCCAATCTGGCAGCCATCGGTAAAGGCGATCGCGGCGGGGCCGTCCCAGGGCTCCATCAAGGCGGCGTAATATTCGTAAAAGGCCCGCAGCTTGGGATCCATAAGATTGTTGCCGGCCCAGGCCTCCGGGATCAGCAACATCATGGCGTGGGCGAGCGAATAGCCGCCGGCCACGAGCAGCTCGAGCGCATTGTCGATACAGGCGGTGTCGCTTTGCCCATGCGGGATCAGCGGCCACATCTTGTCGAGATCGGGGCCCATCAGGTCCGAGGCCATGGACTGGCGCCGCGCGGCCATCCAGTTGACGTTGCCGCGCACGGTGTTGATCTCGCCGTTATGGGCCAGCATGCGATAGGGATGGGCCAGCCGCCAGGAGGGGAAGGTGTTGGTCGAAAAGCGCTGATGCACGAGCGCCAGCGCCGACTCGGTGAGCGGATCCGTGAGATCGCGATAGAAGGTGCCGACCTGACGGGCCAGCAGCAGGCCCTTATAGACAATCGTGCGCGAGGAGAACGAGGCCACATAGAACTCGGTCAGCGCTTCGCGGCCATGGGTGTCGGCGAGCGCACGGATGCTGTTCAGGGCCTGTTTGCGGATGGTGAAGAGCTTGCGCTCGAAGGCGTCCTGGTTCTTCAGCTTGGCGCTGCGAACGACGATCGCCTGACGGATCATGGGCATGCAGTCGAGAACCCGCTCGCCGATGCCGTCGAGATCCAGCGGCACCTCGCGCCAGGCGAGGATGCTCTGGCCTTCCGCCGCCGTGAACGACTCGAAATGCTCGACGGCGATCTGGCGCGCGTCGTCATCGGCCGGCAGAAAGCACATGGCGACGCCGTAATGGCCTTCCGGCGGTAGCTCCAACCCTTCCGTAGCAGCCCAGTCACGCAGCAGACGGTCAGGAACCTGCAGCAGGCAGCCGGCGCCATCGCCAACCAGGGGATCCGCGCCGACCGCGCCGCGATGGTCCAGGTTGAGCAGGATCTGCAACCCGTCACGAATGATTTCGTGGCTGCGCCGGCCTTTGATATTCGCAACAAAACCGACGCCGCACGAATCATGCTCGTTGATGGGGTCGTACAAACCCTGTGCTGTTAGAGGCGTCATTCCTGTTCCGTCTCCCTCGGTCGTTGCGCCCCTGGCGGCGGATATCCGCCGCCGCTAAGGACGCGCAATAATCGTGAGCCAGCGCCGGCGCCCAAATCCCCGCGTTTTTCGGGATTCGCGCGCACGACCGGGGCGATACGGGCGGGGTCATGATCCTGCCCCTGCTCCGCCAGCACCCGGTCGTCCGATAGGTCTCCTCCTGGGCGTAAACTAGCACAGGGTGGACGCATTTTGCAGCTTTCGGCTTCGAAAGCGCAGAAAACTGCCGATTTTCCGCATCCCCAGCCCGAATTCCAAGAGGGATTCCGAGCCTCGCTGCGGAGACCAACGGGGTCGCAGGCGCGTTGCATACGATTGCGACGGCCTCCAAGTCAACTGGACGCACATCTCCGGCAATGATGTAGGGTAGTGCCACCGCGCGAGCAGAGGGCATGACGCATGACGACCACAGCTGAGCATTTCGACGTTCTGATTGTCGGCGCCGGGATATCCGGCATCGATGCCGCCTATCACCTGCAACAGCATTGTCCGGAGCGGCGTTTCGCCCTTTTGGAGAGCCAGGAAAGCTTCGGCGGCACCTGGCTGACCCACAAGTTTCCGGGTATTCGCTCGGACAGCGACCTCTATACTTTCGGCTACAAGTGGAAGCCCTGGTCGGGGCCGCCCATCGCCACGGCGGGCGAAATCCTGGCCTATCTCGACGAAGCGCTCGACGAGCAGGACATCCGCCGCCATATCCGCTTCCGGCACACGGTAGCGCAAGCCGTCTGGTCGAGCGAGGAGCGCTGCTGGAGCCTTGAGGTCCGAACCGGCGGGAACGGGCAGAGCGCGCGATATACCTGCAATTTCCTCTGGATGTGCCAGGGCTACTACCGCCACCAGGAAGGCTACACCCCGGATTTTCCCGGCATGGAGCGCTTCCAGGGACCGATCGTCCATCCGCAAACCTGGCCGGAAGACCTCGATTACAAAGACAAGACCGTCGTCGTGATCGGCTCGGGCGCGACCGCCGCCACCCTCATCCCCGCCATGGCCGACGATGCCGCCCACGTCACCATGCTGCAGCGCTCGCCGACCTATTTCTATGCCAGACCCAACGCCAACGAAGTCGCCGACCACATGCGCAAGCTGGAAATCCCGGAGGAGTGGACGCACGAGATCACCCGGCGCAGCGTGCTGCTGGAGCAGCAGACGACGACGCGCCGTTCGTTCGAGGAGCCCGAGGCTCTGCGCAAGGAGCTGATGGACGGCGTGCGCGCCTATCTCGGCCCCGACTACGATGTCGATACCCACTTCAACCCGAGCTACCGGCCCTGGCGCCAGCGCCTCGCCGTGGTGCCCGACGGCGACCTCTTCAAGGGCATTCGCGCCGGCAAGGCTTCGGTGGTCACAGACCGCATCGAGAGCTTCACGGAGACCGGTGTTCTGCTGAAATCCGGCAAAGAGCTGACGGCCGACATCATCGTCACGGCCACCGGCTTCAATCTTTCGGCGCTCGGCGACATCCCTTTCGTGATCGACGGCCAAAAGCTCGATTTCGCCAAGTGCTGGGGCCATCGCGGCATCATGTTCAGCGATATCCCCAACATGGCCTGGGTGTTCGGCTATCTGCGTACGAGCTGGACCATGCGCGCCGATATCGTTTGCGACTTCGTCTGCCGCCTGCTGCGGCACATGGACGACATCGGCGCCGACATCGTCACGCCGTGCCTGCGCGACGAAGACAGGGACATGCCGGCGCTGCCCTTCATCGATCCGGAGAATTTCAATGCCGGCTATCTGACGCGCAAGATGCACATCATGCCCAAGCAGGGCGACCGCCAGCCCTGGACGTTCAGCCAGGACTACTACACGGAAAAAGACCAGATCGAAGGCGCCGACCTGGACGATGGCACGCTGGTCTACGGCTATCCGGAGCAGTCGGCACCGGACACGGCGAGAGGCAGCCGGGCAGAGCTGGCGCACCCATGATCTGGGACAGGTTCGACGATACCCACGATGACCTGAGAGACGATATTTTCGACAACGAGAACAAGATCGAGGCCTTGCAGGCCAAGCTCGATGCGGCCGGCATAGCCTACAAGCCTTTCGCAGCACCGAAGCCGGGCAACGAGTCCGAACCGCAAGGTTGGTATGAGGATACCCGGCGCGAGGAAGCCGCCCTGGCAAGCTATAGGGCTTATCTCAGCGGGCTTCTGAGCCAAGCACCGGACTAGGCCGATGGCAGCGCCCGAAACTGGGCAGACTTGCGAGATATGCAAGCATCTGGAAGATGCCCTCGTTATTGACAATATTGCCGGCGAGGAATTTCCGCCGGCGGTCTACCGGCTGGAGCAGTGTGGCGGCGTCCGGCGCTGTCCGCTGTGCCACGGCTACTACCTCATGACGCACGAGTCCGACCCGCATCACTACATGTCATCGGAGACCCGGCTCAGGCGCATCGATACGACCACGGCACTGCGAGAGCTCGCCAAGCTGCCGCGGAAGAAGGCCAAGCCGTGGCTCGATGCGCTCGATGTCGATGCCGAGACGGCCAAGCTGGTCAAGAAGATCGAGTCCGAGGCGGCGGACGAGGCCGCCGCGACCATGGCGGCGGTCTACGCTCAGCGCCAGAGCTGGGGCGAGCTGCAAGCGCTGCTGCGCCACAAGAGCAGCAGCGTTCGCAAGGCGGCAATCGGCGCGGTGGCGGGGTCCCTGGCAAGCAAGCCGGCCCGGATCGTCGACGCCGTCGCAGCCCTTCTGGCCGACAACGACTGCGCCCGCGCCGCGGCGGAGGCTTTCAGCTCGACGGGAGGCACCAAGGTGTCGCCCTTGATCACCACCCTTATCGACTGTTTCGACCACGACGACGCCAAGGTCCGCGCCATGGCCGTGGACCTGGTCATCCATCATCTCGACCTGGGCTCGGGCTATTATATCGACGAGACCGGATCCGGCAGCTATCGCACCCCGCCGCCCTTCAAGCTCGGCAAGAGCACGCAGGCGATTTGCGCGGGGCTGCCGCGCCTCGTCGAGCATATTCTCAAGCCCCGGCCGGCCCGCTGGGCGGACATCCCGAGCCATCCCCGCTCAAGCAGGGCGCGGGATTTTCCGCACGAGCTGAACACCAGGATCGGCGCCTCCGAGGTGCTGAGGACGCTGATCGATCAAGGCAAGTCGAGCAAGGCGCGCGTTCGCGAGGCCCTGGCCGCGCAGTCTGCGCAACTCCGCAAGATGTTCTCGCAAGCCGAAAGCATGGACCTGGGCTCGGAGGTGTATCTGTTCGCCAGCGACGTGGTGCGCGAAGAGAATGGCTAAGACGAACCTGCAATGATAGGAACCCCTCACCCGCGGCAAGAGAATAAGGATTCCCAGACATGAAGACGCGCATCACCGAGCTGTTCGGCATCGAGCATCCGATCATCCAGGGCGGCATGCATTACGTCGGCTTCGCCGAGCTTGCGGCGGCGGTTTCCAATGCCGGCGGTCTCGGCATCATTACCGGCCTGACCCAGAAGACCCCGGCCGAACTGGCCAACGAGATCGCCCGCTGCCGCGACATGACCGACAAGCCTTTCGGCGTCAATCTCACCTTCCTGCCGGTCATCGAGGCACCGGATTATCCCGGTTATATCGATGCCATCATCGAGGGCGGCGTCAAGGCCGTGGAGACGGCCGGGCGCAACCCCCAGGAGCACCTGCCGCGCCTGCAGGACGCCGGCATCAAGATCATCCACAAATGCACCACCGTGCGCCATTCGCTCAAGGCCGAGGCCATCGGCTGCGACGCGGTCTCGGTCGACGGCTTCGAATGCGGCGGCCACCCCGGCGAGGACGATATTCCCAACATGATCCTGCTGCCGCGGGCGGCGGAGGAGCTCAGCGTGCCCTTCGTCGCCTCGGGCGGCATGGCGGACGCGCGCTCGCTCGTCGCCTCGCTGGCGCTCGGCGCCGACGGCATGAACATGGGCACGCGCTTCATCGCCACCAAGGAAGCGCCGGTGCATGAGAACGTGAAGCAGGCCATCGTCGCCGCCTCCGAGACCGATACCGAGCTCGTCATGCGCCCGCTGCGCAATACCGAGCGCGTGCTCAAGAGCGATGCCACGACGCGGCTGCTGGAAAAGGAAGCCGCGCTCGGCAAGGACATCAAGTTCCAGGACATCATGGCCGAGGTCGCTGGCGTCTATCCGAAGGTGATGATGGACGGCGACATGGACGCCGGCGTCTGGTCCTGCGGCATGGTCGCCGGCCTGATCAACGACATCCCGACCTGCCAGGAGCTCATCGACACCATCATGGCGGAGGCCGAGGCGCTGATCCGCCAGCGGCTAGAAAATATGCTCGCCGCGTAGGGCATGTCGCGGCCGATTGCCGGCTCCGTGCAGGAAACCGGCTCCAGTGGCCGCAATGCGTCCTAGCCTCGTGCGGCGCGAAGCCCGGCCATCCGTCCTCTCAAATATGCCCCCAATGCCGCGACGTCGCCTTCGCGCTGAAAGGTCTTGCGCCAGACCAGGCCGAGGTGCCGGGCGGGACTGTCCTTGGCCAACGGCTTGAGTGCCACATCCGCCCCTTTCACCAACCCCGCCGATATGGCGATTTCGGGCAGGAAGGTGACACCCAAACCGTTGGCAGCCATTTCTACCAGCGTATAGAGACTGGTCGCCTGATATTCCTCGCGTCCGCTGCGCTGGCCCAGGCGGCAAGCGGCCAGGGCGTGATCGCGGAAACAATGGCCGTCTTCGAGCAATAGAACCTCGTCCGCGGCCACCTCGGCGGACGCCACGGTCTTGCGCCTTGCGCGGATCAGCGGATGATCCGGGTGCGCGGCAAGCCATAGGGGATCAGCACCAAGGCTGATCACCTCAAGGTCCGACACATCATAGGGAAGAGCGATGATGGCGGCTTCCAGCGCGCCCTTGCGCAAGCGCTCCAAGAGCGGGCGCGTCTGGTCCTCGCGCAGATACATTCTGAGCGCCGGATAAGCCAGGCGCAGCCCGTGCAGGACCCGCGGCAGGACGAACGGTCCGATCGTCGGTATGACCCCGAGACGAAAGCGCCCGCTGAGCGGCTCGCCGCCCGCGCGGGCCGTCTCCACAATGACTTCCGCTGCGGCCAGGAGGGCGCGCGCCTGCTCGGCGATCGTTTCTCCCAGGGGTGTCGGCAGCACCTTGCGCTTGGTGCGCTCCACCAGCCTTGCTCCAAGGAGAGCCTCCAAGTCCCGCAGCGAGGCCGAGAGGGTGGACTGGGTCACGAAACAGCGCTCGGCGGCACGACCGAAATGACGCAGCTCGACCAGCGCGACCAGGTATTTGAGCTGGCGCAGGGAAGGCAGATTACTCATCGGAAATTCCGATCATTCATTAATAAATAACTCATTGGATCACTTTTTCAAGACTCCCTATCTTCGCGTCATCGAAATCACCGGCGGGCCCGAACCGGGCCCCGCAAGAGCCCTAACGCGAAAAGGAAGCAAGCCATGACCACCCCGACAGAATCCGTAACCATCCAGAACCTGGAGGCCGCCTTCGCGGGCGAGTCCATGGCCAACCGCAAATACCTCTACTTCGCCAAGCGCGCGCGAGAGTTGGGCGCCGAGGACGTGGCCCGGGTCTTCGAGAATACCGCGGAGCAGGAGACCGCGCATGCCTTCGG
>CAZVDW010000230.1:0-4807 GCA_964625645.1 uncultured Rhodospirillaceae bacterium | reverse complement strand
GCCAGGCTGTAGCCGACCGACATCCAGGTGGTGCGCCCGCGGGTGGCGAAGATCTCGGCGATCGCTGCCGGGCCGGGGCCGGAGAAGGCCGCGATGAGGGCGGCGAAGCCGATCTGGATGGCGATCACGGTGGCGTAAGTCACGCCGTCCAGCATCAGGCTGAACAGCGGGTAGGGCAATATCAGAAAGCCGGCGCAGCAGGCCAGCAGCAGGGGCTTGCGGCCGATGCGGTCGGACAGCGCGCCGAACAGCGGCACCAGCAGCACCAATGCCAGCAGGCCGAGGGTGTTCGACCACAAGGCATCGGCGCGCTCCAGGCCGAGGTGGCGTTGCGCGAAGGTCGGCATGTAGGAGAGGAATATATAGTACGATACCGTCCACAGCACTGTGAAACCGAAAGCCCGCGCGCCGAGCCGCCAACCGGGCGTCGCCTCGGGCGCGGGCGCAGCCTCGACCTCGCGGAAGGCCGGAGTCTCTTCGACATTGCGGCGCAGATAGAGCCCGACAAAGGCGATGACGCCGCCGAGCAGAAAGGGGATGCGCCAGCCCCACTCGGCCATCGCGGTCTCGGACAGCACAGTGCTGATCAGCGCCGCCATGCCCGAGCCGAGCAGCAGCCCGCCGGCGACACTCGCCTGCTGCAGGCTGCCGACCAGGCCGCGGCGGCCCTCGGGCGCCCATTCGACGAGAAAGGCGGTCGAGCCGCCCCATTCGCCGCCGGCGGAAAAGCCCTGGATCAGCCTCGCCAGCACCACCAGAGCCGGGGCCGCCAGGCCGATTGTGGCGAAGTCCGGCACCAGGCCGATCATCACCGTGCCGACGGCCATCAGGGCCATGGTGAGCATGAGCGCCGCCTTGCGCCCGCGCCTGTCGCCAAGCCGGCCGATGACGATGCCGCCGAGCGGCCGCGCCAGGAAGCCGAGCCCGAAAGCGGCGAAGGCCGACAGCAACGCAGTGGCTTCGTCCGCGGCCGGGAAGATGCGCGCGCCGATGACCATCGCCAGATAGCCGTAGACCGCGAAGTCGTACCATTCGAGCACATTGCCGACGACCGCCGCCGCGATGGCGCGCTGTCGGCCGTGTTGTTGCGTCATGCCGCCCCTCCTCCGACAGAGAATGGTATAACGACTGTGACTGCAAATACGAGAGCGAGGTTCGAATGCCCCTCAAACGCATGGTCATGGAGATCGGCATGGGCAGCGATATCCGCGGCGGCGACCACACCAAGGCGGCGGTCCGGGCGCTGCGCGACGCGCTCTGGCACAATTCCCTGAGTGTCGCCGACGCTTTCGGCCAGCCCGTGGATGCCATGGTCATCGAGGTCAAGATCGGCGTGCCGAGACCCGAGGCCGTGGACCGCGAGGCGGTGCTGGCGCTGCTGCCCCACGGCAGCGGCACCGTCGAGGTGGTCGAGGGCGGCCTGGAAGTCGCCAACGAGCGCGGCACCGACGTCACCATCATCGCCAATGCCGCGGCCACGGTCCGGCTCGACCTGCCGTAGGGGAGGGCACAATGACAGAGCGACGCATCATCCTCGAGCTCGGCATGGGCAACGATCTGCACGGCGGCGACTACACCAAGGCCGCGCTGCGCGCCGTCAGCGACGCCCTGCACCACAGCTCCATGATGTTCCTGCGCAGCATGAAGATCGATCCGGAGAGCATGCGCGTCCGCGTTACCATCGGTGTACAGCAGCCCGACAAAGTGGATGCGGAGCGCGTGCGCGCGGCGCTGCCCCACGGCACGGCGGAGGTGAGCGTCGTCAAGGGCGGCCTCGACGTGGAAGACGAGGAGGCGAACGACCCCGCCGTCATCGCCAGTGCCGCGGTTGCCGTCCATGTCGAGACCGGGCACGCGCTTTAGGTTGCAGGAGGGACGGATTGGTCTAAGCTTGGCGCTTGAGTAACGGAGGAGGGACCCTATGAAATCGTTCTGTTTGCGCCTGACGGCGACGGCCGTTGCCTTGGCGACGTCTCTGGGTGGCGCCGCCATCGCCGGCGAGTTGGGCCACGGCCCCTATGTGGTGCGCGGCAATACCCACATGATCGTCGGTGTTACGCTTGACGAGGCCGCGGTGCGTGCCGCCCTGCCGGAAGGGCTGGAGCCTGCGGAAGGCATCACCGGCGGCTATAACATCTACACATCCGGCGGCGGTTTCGACCATCCGGCCTATACCCGCGCCTATGTCTGGGCCGATCTCGCCGGCCACGACTCGGTGAGCGGTCCGGCGCGGTATGTGCTTTGGGGCGTCACGAGCCCGGGCGCGGATGTCGCCCAGGCGGAAGGTATCAATCTGTTCGACGGCAGGTCCGAGATCACGGAGACCGGCGCGACGGTGGTCGGCACCGGCCTGGAAGGCGAGGCCCAGATCATCCGTGCCGAGATCACGCTCAATGACGAGCCCTGTGGCGAGGCTGCCGGCATTCTCAACTATCCCGTGGTGTTGCCGGATGGCGGCCAGAAGGCCATGCATCAATATCCTTTCGCCGCCGATATCTGCGGTGCTACGCCGGTATCGCTCGAAGTGTCGGTCGGCGCCTACCATGCGCTCAACGCCTTCAAGCCGACGCAAGTGTTGTGGGCGGCCTTGGCGCGCAATTTGAGTTTCGCCGGGACGACGGTCGCGCGCGACTGAGACGCGGGCCATGAGAATCCTGGTCATCGGCGGCAGCGGCTTTCTCGGCCGCGCCGTCGTTCGCTTGCTCGGCGCGCGCGGGCACGAGGCGCGCGTGCTCGACCGCGTCGCGGCGGCGGAGGTGGACTTTCGCGCCGGCGACATCAGCGATCTCGACACCGTGCGCGGCGCGCTCGAGGGCTGCGACGGCGTCATCAACCTGGCGGCGCTTTTGACTCCCGCTTGCCAGGACGACCCGATCCTTGGCGCGCGGATCAACCTGATCGGCACGCTCAATGTGTTCGAAGCGGCGCGCGAAGCGGGCCTCGATTTCGTCTGCTATACCAGCAGTGTCAGCGTGTTCGGCGCGGTCGATCCGCTGAACCCGGCGCCCGACACCCACTACGGCGCCTTCAAGCTCGCCTGCGAAGGCTCGGCCCGGGCTTACTGGATCGACCACGGCATTGCCAGTTTCGCCTTGCGCCCCTTCGTCATCTACGGGCCCGAGCGCGAGGTCGGCTTGAGCGCCGGGCCGAGCCTCGCCTGCAAGGCGGCGGCGGAGGGGCGCGCCTACACCATTCCGCTTACCGGCACGATGGGTCTCGTCTATGTGCGAGATGTGGCCGAAGCCTTCGTCGCCGCGCTGGAGCGCGGGCCGAACGGCGCCGAGGTCTACACCATTTGTGGCGTGACGGCGGATATTGCGGAGTTCATCGCGGAGCTCGCCGCGCAAGTGCAAGGCTGCGACATCTCGGCCGAGGGCCCGCCGATGCCGGTGATCGGCGCCATCGAGGCGCCGGCGCTGCCCTGGGGCGAGGTCACGCCATTGGCGGAGGGCATTGCCGAGACCTTGCGCTATTATGCCGCCGCAACAGAGGAGGGCGCATCATGAAGTCCAAGGCCGCGGTGCTGTTCGAGATCAACACGCCGTTCGAGATCTGCGAGGTCGATGTCGCGGACCCGCAGGCCGGCGAGGTGCGCATCGAGATGGTGGCGGGCGGCGTCTGCCACAGCGACCTGCATGTCATGACCGGGCACATGAACGCGCCGATCCCGGCCATCCTCGGCCATGAGGGCGCGGGCATCGTCGCCGATGTCGGCGCCGGCGTGACAACCGTCAAGCCCGGCGATCATGTCATCCCCATCTGGCGGCTCTCCTGCGGCGAATGCGAATGGTGCACGGGCGGGCGCCCGGCGCTGTGCAATGCGGGCACCGAGATCCGCTGGACCGGGCGGCTGCAGGACGGCACCAGCCGCTTCTCCTACAAGGGCCGGGAGATCAAGCATTTCGCCGGCGTCTCCAGCTTCTCCAACTACACCGTGGTGCCGCAAGGCTCGCTGCTCAAGGTGCCGCATGACATCCCGCTCGAGCGCGCGGCGCTGCTCGGCTGCGGCGTCATCACCGGCGTCGGTGCCGCCGTCAACGGCGCCGGCGTCAAGCCCGGGCGCACGGCGGCGGTCTTCGGCACCGGCGGCGTCGGCATCAACGTGGTGCAGGGCGCGCGGCTCGCGGGCGCCGAGAAGATCATCGCCGTCGACCTGCTCGAAAGCCGCCTCGCGCGGGCGAAAGAGTTCGGCGCCACGCATACGATCAACGCCAAGGACGGCGACCCGGTGGAGCAGATCCGCGAGCTCACCGGCGGCCGCGGCGTCGACTACGCCTTCGAGGTGGTGGGCCTGGCCGAGACCATGCGCCAGGCCTTCGACAGCCTCGCCAAGCGCGGCGTCGCCATGGTCGTCGGCATCACCCCCAACACGGCCGAGGTGACGATCCCCTCGCTGCCGCTCGCCTACGAGGAACGCGTGCTCACCGGCTCGCTGTACGGCTCCGCCGCACCGAAGGTGGAGATCCCGAGACTCATCGACCTCTACCACGCCGGGAGCCTGAAGCTCGACGAGCTGCTGACGCGCACCTACCCGCTGGAAGAGATCAACGAGGCCTATGAGGCGCTGCAAAGCGGCGAGACGTTAAGGAGTGTGGTGACGTTTTAATTTCCTTTGCCATGCGGAGCGGAATGGGGCCCAAAAGTAAGTGAACGCGCATGACAACGGGCGTAAGCGTCCGGCCTCGGCCGCCTGTTCTTAGTGTGATGGTGTCCATTATGGTTGATGGACACTATTGCGGGGATTGGCATGGGGAAGCGGCGGCGGTTTTGGAGCGACGAGGAGAAGCGGCGGATTGTTTCTCAGGCT
>CAZVDW010000229.1:0-11384 GCA_964625645.1 uncultured Rhodospirillaceae bacterium | reverse complement strand
AGTGCGCCAGGCCGAGGCGCAGAAGGCGCCAGGCAAGAGCGGCCTGGCCGATGCCGTCGCCCGCAACGCCTATGCGCTGATGGCCTACAAGGACGAATACGAGGTCGCCCGCCTGCACGGCGACCCCGCCTTCCACGCCCGTCTGCGCGAGGCCTTCGAGGGCGATTATAGCCTGGCTTTCCACCTCGCCCCGCCGCTGCTCAGCAGCCGCGACCCCGACACCGGCCGCCCCCGCAAGCTCACCTTCGGCCCCTGGATGCTGCCGGCCTTCCGCCTCCTTGCCAAGCTAAAGGGCCTGCGCGGCACCGCCCTCGACCCCTTCGGCCACAGCGCAGAGCGCCGCCGCGAACGCGCCGCCATCGGCGGGTACGAAGCAACGGTCGAAACTCTCCTCGCCGACCTCACCCCCGACAATCACGCCCTGGCTGTGGAGATCGCCTCGCTACCGAGCGAAGTGCGCGGCTATGGCTATGTGAAGGAAGCGGCACACGAAGCGGTCAAGGCCCGCGAAGCGGAGCTGCTGGCGGCCTATCGCGATCCCGCGCGGCGCGCGGTGGCCGCGGAGTAGAGTCAGCCTCCCTCCAACGCCCTCTTTATCAGCGGCATGCGGTCGTTGCCGAAATACATGTCCTCGCCGTTGACGAAGAAGGTCGGCGAGCCGAAGCCGCCGCGGCGGATGAGGCCCTCGGTGTTTTCGCGCAAGGCGGCCTTGATGTCGTCGCGGCTGATCTCGGTCATCATTTGGTCGGCGTCCAGGCCCGCCACTTCGCAGACCTTGCGCATCACGTCGTCTTGCGAGATGTCCTGGTCGCGGCTCCAATAGGCCTGGAAGGCGGCGCGGGCGAAGGCTACGAGCTTGTCCTGCTCGGCGGCGACCAGGCAGCCGCGCATGGCCTTGACGCTGTTTACCGGGAAGACCGTCGGCGGGAAGATGATCTTCACGCCCACAGCGCTTGCCCAATCCTGCAAATCTTTCGCCATGTAGTTCCACTTGGCGGGTACGGGGTTCTGGCGCATCTCGTAGACGCTGGGGTTGACCGCGTTGAAGACGCCGCCGACCAGGATCGGCTTCCAGGTGATCTCGACACCGAGCCTCTGCACGCTCTCGAAGCCGAGATAGGTCCAGGGGCTGGAGCAGTCGAAAAACACTTCCAGGGTCATCGCTTCTTCCTCTTGCGTTCACGCAGGTCGATGGCGCCGGCGGTGGGCTCGGCGCCGTCTGCGAAAAGCTGCGTCTTCTGCACCTTCTGGGTGCCCGTGGTCGGCAGGCCATCGCGGAAGGCGATCCAGCCCGGCGCCTTGTAATAGGCCAGGCGCTCGTCGCACCAGGCGAACAGCGTGTCGGCCAGGGCGTCGTCCGCCGCGACGTTCGGCATGGCGACGACGCAGGCCATGACCTCCTCTTCGCGCAGGGCATCGGGCACGGCGACGACGGCGACCTGGGCCACCGCGTCATGGGCCTGCAAACAGGCCTCGACCTCGGCCGCGGCAATGTTCTCGCCCGAGCGCCGGATGATGTTCTTCTTGCGGTCGACGAACGTGAGCATGCCGTCGGCGCCCTGGCGCACCGTGTCGCCGGTGTGGAACCAGCCGCCGCGCCAGGCTTCTTCGGTGGCCGCCTCGTCCTTGAGATAGCCGGCGAAGAAATCCTTGCGCGGGCTCTCGGCCGTGTGCCGCACCAGCAGCTCGCCTTGCTCCGCGTCGTTGCCGTCGTCATCGACCACGCGGGCCTCGAGCCCGGGCAGGGACCTGCCGAAGGCGCGGCTGTCGATCTGCCGCGGCTCGTGGCAGTCGGCATAGATGCGCCCCGTCTCGGTCATGCCCCAGACCTCGACGAGGGGGAAGCCGAAGCGCTCCTCGAACGGCCCGTGCAGCGCGGGCTCGATGCCGGCGCCGATACCGAAGCGCACCTGGTGTGCCGTGTCCTCGGGCGCCGGTGGCAGGTTCATCAGAAGCGGCGGCACGACACCGAGATAGTGGATGACGGTGGCCCGCGTCGCCACCACGTCCCGCCACCAGCTTTTCGGGTGGAAGCGGTCGGGCAGGATCAGACAACCGCCGACCAGGAACATGGCGGTGGCCGAGACGGCCTGGGAGTTCATGTGGAACAGCGGCAGCGGATTGAGCAGCCGGTCGCCCTCGCGCAGGGCCGCGCGCCCGCCGAGCGCCACATACCAGGCGCCGGCATTGAGGTAATAGCCGTTGTTGAGGATGCAGCCCTTGGGCCGGCCCGTGGTGCCCGAGGTATACATGATGGCGCAGACGCTCTCCCGGCCGGGCACGCCGGCAAGGGGCGGCGGGCAGGGTGCCGCGGGCACAGTGAAGTGCTCGAACGATGCCACAGCAATCGATGCCGCAGCCTCCAGGTCTCCGACACGGCTTTCGATCGCCAGAGCGGCGTGAGCCTCCGAGTGGCTCAGCAGGTATTCAAGCTCGTCGTGGCGATAATCCGGGCTGATCGGCACGATGGCGCAGCCGAGCGCGTTCAGCGCCAGGAAGTGATGGAAGAACTCCGGCCGCTGTTCCAGCAGCAAGGCCATGCGGTGGCCATGCCCCCAGCCGGCCGCGGCGTAGGCCTCGCGCAAGTGCCCGATCTCGCGCCAGGCCTCGCCAAAGGTGATCTCGATGCCGTCCGCATGATAGGTGCGCCCGGCCATGGGCGGGGCGCAGAGCATGCCGTTGTCCGGCCAGCGCGCGGCCGCCGCGCCAACCACCTCGTGGACGGTCTTCACGGGCTCGGTTTCCCGTCGAACTCGGAGCGGGCGGCAAGCACTTGCTCGATATGGGTCTCGGCCCAATCGCGCAACGGCGCGACGGCGTTCTCCAGCGTCCGCCCGAGGGGCGTGAGCGAATACTCGACCGTCACCGGGACGGTGGCGAAGACCGCACGGGAGACCAGGCCGTTGCGCTCCAACTCGCGCAAGGTCTGGGTCAGCATTTTTTGCGAGATGCCGTCGATCTTGCGGCGCAACTGGTTGAAGCGGTGCGTCTCCTCCGCCAGCAGCCCGAGGATCAGCACCGACCATTTGTTGCCGACCTGATCGAGCGCCATGCGCGTCGGGCAGGCGGCGTTGTAGGGGTTCCATTCGGTCATGGTTACTTTCAGGTACCTACACCACAAAAAAGTGCCTTCTTGCGGTTAGAGAGTTACATGCCGATCCTTCGCCGGTCAACCCAAACAGGAGACCGTCATGACCAATTTGATCCGCCTCGCCAGCGCCGCCCTCGTTGTCGCCACGCTCGGGGCTGCGAGCCTTGCGCAGGCCAACGAAGCCGAGAACAAGGAAATCGTCGGCCTGGTTGGCGACAGCGTTTTCAACAAGCATGACTTCAGCCTGCTCGAGCAGTACATGACGGAGGGCTACATCCAGCATAATCCCCTGGTACCACAGGGGCGCGAGGGTTTCCGCCAGTTCTTCGAGGCGACCTTCGTCGGCGTGCCGGACTGGTCCTACACCCTCAGTCATATCGCCGCCGAGGGCGATTTCGTCTGGGTGCATGGCACCTATTCCGGCACGCATGAGGGCGAGTGGCTGGGAATTCCCGCGACAGGCAAGGGCTTCGCCATCACTGCCGTTGACATCTTCCGCCTCGAAGACGGCAAGCTCGCCGAACATTGGGATGTGATGGACGTCTACGGCCTGTTCAGCCAGCTCGGCGTGATTGCGCCTTAAAGCGGCCGGTCCGCCATCGGCGGGAACAGGCCGCCGTCGTAAGGATGCGCCTCGGCTACCGCTTCGTTCAGCACCACGCCGAGGCCCGGCTCGTCGGACAGCACGATACGGCCGCTCTGCCACTGAATGGGCTTCTCCAGGATCTCGGCGTAAAAGCCGTCGAAGCGCTCGATGCTCTCCTGGATGAGGAAGTTGGGAGAGCAGGCGCCGACCTGAATATTCGCCGCCGCCTCGACCGGCCCGCAATAGAGGTGCGGTGCCAGGCGCACATAGTGGGCTTCGGCCATGCCGGCGATCTTCTTGGCTTCGAGAATGCCGCCGACGCGGCCCAGCGCCGGCTGCAGGATCGACGCCGCCTGCTTGCCCAACACTTGCGCGAACTCGTACTTCGTGGTGAGCCGCTCGCCGGTCGCCACGGGCACAGCCGTGGAATGGCAGACGCGCGCCATCTCGTCGATGTTCTCGGGCGGCACCGGCTCCTCGAACCAGAGCGGCTCATAGGGCTCGATGCGCTGGGCGAGACGGATGGCCGAGGCCGTGGTGCATTGCCCGTGGGTGCCGAACAGCAGATCGACGCCGCTGCCCACGGTCTCGCGCAAGGCGGCTGTCACGGCCTCGGCATTGTCCAGGGTGTCGATGGAAAGCTCGCGCGGATCGAAGGCCGACATGGGCATGATGGGGTCGTATTTGACCGCCGTGAAGCCGAGCGAGACATAGTGGGCGGCGCGTGCCGCCGCGGCCTCGGCATTGTTGTGCACATCGGTCAGCGCCAGCGGGTCGTCGTCCGCCGCGCCCGCATCGGCATAAAGATAGGTGTAGGAGCGCAGGGTGTCCTGGGTGCGCCCGCCGAGCAGATTGTAGACCGGCTGGTCGAGGGCCTTGCCGATGATGTCCCAAAGCGCCATCTCGATGCCGCTCATGACACCCATCAGCGAGATATCCGGGCGTTGCGAATAGCCGCGCGAGTACATGATCCGCCAGAGCTTCTCGATCTGAAACGGATCGGCGCCGACGATGTGCTGGGCGGCGACGTCCTCGGTCATTTTCGCAACGACATCCGGCGCGAAGGGCACGCCGTAGACCTCGCCGACGCCCTTGATGCCGTTGTCGGTGGTGAGCGTCACGAAGACCCAGAACGGCCCGCCATGATGCGGCGGCGGATTGCCCACCACGAAGGTCTTGACGTCCTTGATTTTCATTCTTGCCTCCCTAAGCGGTTTCGTCCCGGGGCTCGCGCACGCCCAGCAGAATCAAAAGGCCGACGACGAAAAAGACGATGATCACACTCATGCCCACGCGTTGGCTGTCGGCTGCGAAAGTGATCATGCCGACCAGCAAGGGGCCGAGAAAAGCGGTTGCCTTGCCCGAGAGCGCGAACAGCCCGAACATCTCCGTGGTCAGATGAGGCGGAGCCAGGCGTGCCATCAGCGAGCGACTGGCCGACTGAGTCGGACCCATGAAGACGCCGATGATCAGTCCCAGAATCCAGAACCATAGCTTGTCTTCCACCATAAGGATGGCGGCGCCGGTCGCGATGAGAGCCAGCAGCGAGAGAATGATGGTGGGCTTGGCGCCGATCCAGTCGTCCACCCAGGCGAATCCGAACGCGCCGAGCCCGGCGGTCACGTTGAGCGCGATGCCAAAAAACAGCACTTCCTCCATGCTCATGCCGAAGCTGCCGGCGGCATAGATTCCGCCGAACGTGAACAGCGTATTGAGCCCGTCGATATAAAACATGCGGGCGAGCAGAAAACGGGCGATCTGGCCATGACCGCGAATGTTGCGCAGGGTACCGGCAAGGGTCACGAGCCCTTTGCGCAAGGCGGCGCCAAACGGCAGGCGCGTCGAAGCCCCGTCCGTCTCGGGCGTGAAGGCGAACAACGGCCAGCCGAATACCGCCAACCACAACGCTACGAGCAGGGCAGTGGCGCGTACCGGCTCCTGCGCAGCCAGGTCGAGGCCGAAAGGCGGTGGCTCGGATTTAACCAGCCCGAACAGGGCCAGCGACAGGCAGGCCAGCCCGCCGGCATAGCCCAGCCCCCAGGCCCAACCCGAGACACGCCCCAGGTAGCCGCGCGGCGCTAGTCCGGGCAGCATGGCGTTGTAGAACACCATGCCGAGCTCGAAGCCGAAATTGCTGAGCGCGACCAACACTAGCACCAGCCAGATCGAGTTTTGTTCCGGCGTGGCGAACCACAATCCCGCGCCGGCGACTGCTGTCAGTATCGTCGCGGCAAAAAGCCAGGGTTTGCGGCGCATTCCCGCATCTACCGTCGCGCCTAGGATCGGCCCGAGCACGGCGACAGCGAGGGCGCTCACCGCCAAGGCGATGCCCCACATGTGTGTCGCCCGCACAGCGTCGCCGACCACCGCCTGCTGGAAGTAGACTGCGAAAACGAAGGTCACCACCACCGTCGGGAACGGCGAGTTGGCCCAATCGAACAGGCACCAGGCGGGAACCGCGAGGCGCGAGCGGGGCTTGCTGTCGCCTGGGTCGGCCAAGTCGTCAGCCGGTGATGAGGTCGCGCATCTGGCGGTTGGCGACGGCGAGCATGGCAAGGTCGAAGCCGGGCTGGGCGCGCAGGTCGGAGAGCAGCTGGGCGTTGCGCGCCATGATCATCTCGTTCTCCGTGGCCCAGGCCTCGACCGCGCTCTCGCCGGCCCCGGCGCTTTCCACCACACGCATGGTCAGCGCCGTCTGCTGGCCGTAGAGATCGTCCACGATGGCGTCCACCGCCTGGCGCTGCCAGTGGCTGGTGGCGTCCAGCATGCGGGCGCGGCCGCGCAGCCATTCCAGGCCCAAGCGCCGGCCGACCTTGAAATAGAGCAGCGCCGCGTCCGCCACGGCAAGCTCGCCGCGATGGGCGGCCTCGACAATGTTGCAGGCGGAATAGAGCGGCTCGACGCTGGCGATCATGCGGGCGAGGGATTCCGGCACACGCTTCACTTCGAGCTCGGCCTCGCGCTTGGCGACGCCGGCCGACCTGTCCTCGGGCAGCACATCGCCGAGCGCCGCGAATACGGCCGCGAGGCCATCGCGGAAGCGCGCCACGGTCTCGCCGCAGTCGAGCGGCTGCGGCAGGTTGCGCAGCAGCCACAGCACGATGTGCTCCATCAGCCGGCGCAAGGCGACGATCATCTCGGTCTGCACCGACGCCGGCACCTTATTGTCGAGCGCCTCGATCTCGGCCCAGAGGCCGCGCAGGCCCAGCATGTCGCGTGCCACGACATAGGCGCGGGCAACGTCGGAGAGCCCGCGGCCGGTCTCCTCACGCGCCATCAGGGCAAAGACCACGCTGGCGCGGTTGACCATGCTGTTCGACAGGCGCGTGGCTATGATCTCGCGGCGCAGGCGGTGGCGGCGGATGTTCTTGCCGTACTTCTTGACCAGAACTTCGGGGAAATACAGATCGAGCTCGCTTTGCAGATAGGCATCGTCCGGCAGGTCCGAATCCAGCAGGTCGCCGTAGAGCGCGTTCTTGGCGTAGGCATAAAGCACCGAGATTTCCGGCCGCGACAGCCCGAGGCCGGCGTTGCGCATCTCCTCGATGGCCTCGTCGGAGGGCAGGAACTCGACTTCGCGATCGAGCTGGCCCTCGCGCTCCAGCATCTGCATCACCCGTTGTTGCAGATCGAGGCGACTGCCGCCGAGAGACTCGATGACGCTGATGCCGAGGGTCTGCAGATAGTTGTCGGTCAAACAGGCCTCGGAAACGTCGTCGGTCATGCGCACGAGCAGCTTGTCGCGCTGCTTGCGGGTCATCTCGCCGTCGGCCTCGACGTCGCTGAGCAGCACCTTGATGTTGACCTCGTGGTCGGAGCAGTCGACGCCGGCGGAATTGTCGATGGCATCGCTGTTGATGCGGATGTCGCGTTTCGATGCCTCGATGCGGGCGCGCTGGGTGAGACCGAGATTGCCGCCTTCGCCAACCACTTTGCAGCACAGCTCGGAAGCGTCGATGCGCACCGCATCGTTGGCCCGGTCGCCGACATCCGTGTCGGTTTCCGTGCCGGCCTTGACATAGGTGCCGATACCACCGTTCCAGAGCAGATCGACCGGCGCACGCAGGATTGAAGAGATCAATTCGTTGGGTGTCATGGTGGCGTCGTCGACCGCCAGCATGTCGCGTGCCGCGTCGCTCAAGCTGATCGACTTGGCGCTGCGGTCGAAGATGCCGCCGCCGGCAGAGATCAAGGTTTCGTCATAGTCGTTCCAGCTTGACCGGGGCAGGGCGAACAGCCGCTTGCGCTCCTCGAAGGACAGCGTCGCGTCCGGCTCGGGATCGAGGAAGATGTGCAGATGGTTGAAGGCGGCGCGCAGGCGGATATGCGGCGACAGCAGCATGCCGTTGCCGAAGACGTCGCCCGACATGTCGCCGACGCCGGCCACGGTGAAGGCCTGGCTTTGCGTGTCGAGACCCATTTCGCTGAAATGGCGCTTGACCGATTCCCAGGCGCCGCGGGCGGTAATGCCCATCTTCTTGTGGTCGTAGCCGGCCGAGCCGCCGCTGGCGAAGGCATCGCCGAGCCAGAAGCCGTAATCGATGGAAACCTGGTTGGCGATATCGGAGAACGTCGCGGTGCCCTTGTCGGCGGCGACCACCAGATAAGGATCGTCGCCGTCGTGGCGCAGCACGTCTTGCGGCGCCACCAGCTTGTCGCCGACCAGATTGTCGGTGATGTCGAGCATGCCGCGGATGAGAGATTGATAGCAGGCTATGCCTTCCTTCATCCAGGCTTCGCGGTCGCCTTGCGGCGGCCGCTTGACGACAAAGCCGCCCTTGGCGCCGACCGGCACGATGACCGCGTTCTTGACCATCTGGGCCTTCATCAGGCCGAGCACTTCCGTGCGGAAATCCTCCGGCCGGTCCGACCAGCGCAAGCCGCCGCGGGCGACGCGGCCGCCGCGCAGATGCACGCCTTCCATGCGCGCGCTGTAGACGAAGATCTCGACCATCGGCCGCGGCAAGGGCAGGTCGTCGATGGCCGAGGAATCGATCTTGAACGAGACGTAGGGATGCGCCGTGCCGTCAGCCGCCGTTTGGTAGAAATTGGTGCGCAAGGTGCTGGCGATGGCGTTGAGGAAGCGGCGGATAATGCGGTCCTGGTCGAGGCTCGTGACATCGTCGAGGGCGGCGATGATCTCTCCGGCGACGCGTGCCTCTTCCTTCGGCTTGGCGGCTGCCGGGTCGAAGCGGGCCTCGAACAGCTCGATCAGCAAGCGCGCAAAGCCCGGATTGGAGGCCAGCGTCTGCTCCATATAGGCCTGGCTGAAGGGGGTCTTGGCCTGGCGCAGATATTTGCAGTAGGCGCGCAGCACCACCACCTGGCGCCAGGCCAGGCCGGCGCGCGTGATGAGCTGGTTGAAGCCGTCGTCCTCGACCTCGCCCCGCCATGTGCGCGCGAAGGCGTCCTGGAAGCGGGACTTCGTCTCCGCCACGTCGATCTCGGCGCCGGACCGGTCGATGACACCGAAATCGTGGATCCAGACTTCCTGGCGCCCGTCCGCCGCCGCCATGCGGTAGGGAAATTCATCGACCACGCGCAGGCCCATGTTCTCCAACATCGGCAGCACGTCGGACAATGCCAGGGCGCCGCCGGCGTTGTAGATCTTGAAACGCACGCCGCCATCGGCAGCCTCGGGCGGGCGGTAGAGATTGAGCGTGAAGCCATGGCCGGCTAAGGATTCTTCGATGCGCTCGATATCGAGCACGGCGGCGCGGGCCGCGAAGCGCTCGCGATAGCCGGGCGGGAAGACGGCGCCGTAGGTGCGCTCGAGCTCCGCCGCGCGGTGTTCGTCATGGGCCGCGAGCAGGGCATCGCGCAGATTGTCGTCCCAGCCGCGCATGGCCGCCACCAGGCGCGCCTCGATGATCGCGGGCTCGATGTCCGGTATGGCGCCGGGCGTGGTCTTGAGGATGACGTGCAGGCGGGCAAGCGGGTCGTCGCCGAGCATGGTGTAGAAGGCCTGGCTGGTGCCGTCATAGGCTTCCGCCAGGACGTCGGTAATGCGTTGGCGAAAGCGCGAATCGAAATTGTCGCGCGGCACGAAAACCAGGCAGGAGACATAGGTCTCGAAGCTGTCGCGGCGGCTGAACAGGCGCAGCCGCGGGCGCTCGTGCAGATGCAGAATGCCGAGGCTGGTCTCCAGCAGCTCGTCGTCGGACACCTGGAACAGCTCGTCGCGGGGAAAGGTCTCGAGAATGTTCAGCAGCGCCTTGCCGTCGTGGCCGGTTGCCGAGAAGCCGGCCCGGGCGATGGCGATGGCGACCTTTTGCCGCAGCAAGGGAATGCGCGTCGGCGACTGGTTGTAGGCGACCGAGGTGTAGAGGCCGAGAAAACGGTGCACGCCGACGACCCTGCCCTTGGCGTTGTAGCGCTTGATCTCGATGGAATCCATGTGGGTCGGGCGGTGTACCCGGGCACGCTGCGAGCTCTTGGTGATCATCAGCAGCGAGGCGCCGTCCAGATGTCCCATCACCTCCGGTGGCAGGCGCCGGCCGCGGCCCGCCGCATCATCCTGCTCCGCGTCGTCGCTGCGCGCGACTCCGAGCGCATGGTCGGCCACGGCGCGCAGGCGCCCGCCCTGCTTGCTGCGGGTCAGATCGTAGCGGCCGTAGCCGAGGAAAGTGAAATTGTCGTCGGCCAGCCAGCGCAGGAAGGCCAGGGTCTCGTCGAGCTCGGTGCGTGGCGGCGGCGCATTGCTTTCGAGCTCATTGATGCTTTCGTGCAGGGTCGTCAGCATGGTCCGCCAGTCGTCGACCGTGTGGCGGACCTCGGTGAGCACCCTTTGCAGGCTCGCCGCCAGCGCCTCGGTCCCGTCTGTGTCGCCGCGGCGCGCGACCTCGATGCGGATGACGGCCTCGGTCAGGGCGCCGTCCGGGGCCTTGCCGCGGGCATAAAGTCCGCTCAGGGCGCCGCTGGCATCGCGCGTGGTGTAACAGATCGGGTGCACGACCAGGTGCACGGGAATTTCCTGCCGGCTCAACTCGGCGCTCAAGGAGTCGACCAGGAAGGGGCGGTCTTCGCTGATCACGTCGATGACGGTATGGGAAGACGACCAGCCATCGGCGTCGAGATCCGGGTGGTAGACCCTGAGCTTGTCCGCCCCGGGCTCGCGCTGGCCGAGACAGTTGAGCATGGCGAGGGCCGAGAAGTAGAGATCCTCGACACTGCGTCCGCTGAGATCCTCGTGCGGCACGCGGCGATAATATTGCCGCAGGAATTGCCCGATCGTATCGGCGCGCTCGCCCTCGCTGCGCGTATGCGCCAGTGCCACGACCTGTTCGACCAGCTCGCTGCCCACGGCAACCCGTCCCGACGCCATATCCCGTCTCCCCGTTAGCCTTCGCGGCAACAGCTTATACCAATGGAATATGATATTACTGTCTTTGCCGGTCCAATCCACGGTTTGGCCGTGATTGTGGCATTCCCGACCCTAACAACGGTGCCCGCCTATGTCTCGTCCGTGCGCGTTCGCGCTGCTTTCCCTCATGCTTTTCGCCGCACCCGCCGTGGCCGGGCCCTTGGTGGACGCGGCCTGGGTCGGCGCCCATGCCTGCGACGACGGCGTCGTGGTGCTCGATTTGCGCGAAAGCGAGCGCGCCCTGGAGCGCGGCCGGGTGCCGTGCTCGGTGCACGCGCCCTACACCGGCCTCGACTGGCGGGTCGAGCGCGACGGTGTCGGCGGCATGCTGCCGGCGGCGCAGG
>CAZVDW010000228.1:0-8228 GCA_964625645.1 uncultured Rhodospirillaceae bacterium | reverse complement strand
CGCCCTCGATGCCCAGACCGCGTGGCGCCAGCGCCTGGAGCGCGACCCGGCCGGCTTCATGACGGAAACCGCGATGGCCGCGGTTGCCGAAGTGCGCGCCGAGCTCGCCGCCTTTCTCGGCACGGATGCCGCTGCGCTGGCCCTGGTCGGCAACAGCACCGATGGGCTCAATGCGGTGTTGCGCAGCCAAGACCTGGCCGGCCGGAAAGTTGTCGCGAGCGATCTCATGCATCCCGGCCTGCGCCAGGCATTGATCGGGGTCGGTGCCAATCTCGAGACCGTGCCGGCGCTGGCCAGCGACAGCTTTGCCGCTGCGCTGACACCTGACACGGCGCTCGCGGTCACCGCCCATGTCACCTCGCCCGGCGGTGTCGTGCTGCCTGTCGAGCGCCTTTGCGCCGCCTGCCGTGAGCGCGGCGTGCCGGTGTTGGTCGATGGCGCCCACGGTCCCGGCATGCTGGCGCTCGATGTCGCCGCCATCGGCGCCGATTGGTATGTCGGCAGCGGCCACAAATGGCTCTGCGCGCCCAAGGGAACGGCCTTCGTCTGGGCCGCCGAGGCTCGCCGCGAGAGCCTGCGGCCGGCCATCTTCGCGGCCGAGCGCGACCGCGGCTTTCCCGGCGCCTTCGACTGGACCGGCACGCGCGATGCCACGGCCTGGCTGGCACTGCCGGCGGCCCTGGCCTATTGGCGCCGGACCGACCTGGCGGCCGCGCGCGCCTATATGACCGGCCTTGCCGCCCATGCCGGCAAGCGGCTCGCGGAAGCCTGGGGCAGCGAGACCCTGGCGCCACCGGAGATGACCGCGGCCATGGTCGCCGTGCGCGCGCCCGTGGATGAGCCCGCTCACGACCTGCGCCGCCGTCTGCGGCACGACCATGGCATCGTCGTCAGCGTCAATACGATCGCCGGCGCGCCGTGGATACGGGCAAGCCTGCCGATCTATGCCGATGTCGAAGATGTCGAGCGTCTGGCCGCCAGCATGTAGTTGACGCCGAGGTCGCGGGACAGCCGCCAGGAGCCGCTGAGCGGATTGTAGGCCGCGCCCGCGATGCGCTCGACCTGCAGGCCGGCGCTCGAGGCCAGCCCGATCAGCTCCGACGGGCGCACGAATTTGCGCCAGTCGTGGGTGCCGCGCGGCAACCAGCCGAGCACATATTCGGCGCCCACCACGGCCAGCGCCAGCGCCTTCAAGGTGCGGTTGAGGGTGGCCATGGCAAGGATGCCGCCCGGCGCGACACGGGCGGCGGCGGCGGCGACGAAGGCGGGCAGGTCGGCGACGTGCTCGACCACCTCCATCGCCAACACCGCGTCATAGGTCTCGCCCGCCAGTGCCGTCACGTCGCCATGCCGATAGCTGATGTCGAGGCCGGCGCCGGCGGCGTGGGCGCGGGCGACCGCGATGCTCTGCTCCGCCGCATCGAGGCCCGTGACCTCGGCCCCGAGGCGCGCCAGGGGCTCGCACAGCAAGCCGCCGCCGCAGCCGACATCGAGAATGCGCAAGCCCTTGAGCGGGCGCCGCCCGGCGGCATCGGAAACCAGGGCATCGCGAATGAAGGCGATACGCAGCGGGTTGAGCGTGTGCAGCGGTGCCATGGGCCCGCTTTCATCCCACCACGTCTCGGCCAGCGCGGCGAAGCGGCTGACCTCATCGGCATCGATCGTGGCTCGGCTTTCAGGCATCGCTGCTTCCCGGCTTGCGAGGTTGTCTGGGGAAACGTATGAAGGGCCGCCTCCGCGTGCAACCGCGAGGGCGAAGTGTTGCGCAATCCCGCGGACGACGATAGCGAACATGACACGAGTCGTACAAAAATTCGGCGGCACCTCGCTGGGCGACATTGAGCGCATCCGCAATGCGGCGGCCCGGGTCAAGGCGGCCTACGACCGCGGCGAGCGCGTCGCCGTGGCGGTCTCCGCCATGGCCGGCTCGACCAACCGCCTGGTCGAACTGTGCGCCGATATCGCGCCCCTGCACGATGCCCGCGAATATGACGTCGTGGTCTCGAGCGGCGAACAGGTGACCTGCGGCCTGATGGCCTTGGCCTTGCAGGAGCTTGGCGTGCCGGCGCGCTCCTGGCTGGCCTGGCAATTGCCGATTCGCACCGACGACATGCACGGCAAGGCGCTTATCGAGGAGATCGAGACCGCCGAGATCGGCGCCCGCATCGATTCGGGCGAGGTGGCGGTGGTGGCGGGCTTTCAGGGCATCGGACCGCGCAACCGCCTGACCACGCTCGGGCGCGGCGGCACCGACGCTTCCGCCGTGGCTCTGGCGGCGGCGCTCGGTGCCGAGCGCTGCGATATCTTTACCGATGTGGACGGGGTCTATACCAGCGACCCGCGCATCGTTGCGAAGGCCCGCAAGCTTGATAATATCGCCTATGAGGAGATGCTCGAAATGGCCTCGCTGGGCGCCAAGGTGCTGCAGACGCGGGCCGTAGAGCTGGCCATGCGCCACCGCGTCACGCTGCAGGTGCTGTCGAGCTTCGAGGACCTGCCGGGCACTCTGTTAGTGGACGAGGATCAGATCGTGGAAAAGGACATCGTCAGCGGTATCGCCTACAGCCGCAACGAGGCCAAGGTGACGTTGACCGGAATCGCCGACCGGCCGGGCTTGGCGGCCATGGTTTTCGGCCCCCTTGCCGGGGCCGGCGTCAATGTGGACATGATCGTGCAAAGCGCCTCCCATGACGGCAAGAGCGCCGATATCACGTTCACGGTCGGCACCGCCGATCTCGAGCGTGCCTTGGTGGTGCTCGGCGAGGAGCGCGAGGGGCTCGGCTTCGAGGAGGTGCTGTCGGATTCGGACGTGGTCAAGGTGTCGGTGATCGGCGTCGGCATGCGCACCCATGCCGGCGTCGCGCGGACCATGTTCGAAACCCTGTCCGACAAGGGCATCAATATCCAGGTGATCTCCACCTCGGAGATCAAGATCAGCGTGCTGATCGCAGAAGAATATACCGAACTGGCCCTGAGGTCCCTGCATGCCGCCTATGGACTCGACGCCGACTGACGCCGCTGCCGGCGAAGCGCTGCTGCGCCGCCTGTGGGCGCGCGGTTGCGAGTTTCTTGGCGCGCCCACGGCCATTCTTGGCGGCGCCATGTCGTGGCTTTCGGAGCGCCGCCTGGTGTCCGCCATCTCGAACGCCGGTGGCTTCGGGGTGATTGCCTGCGGTTCCATGGACCCGGACCTGCTGCGGGCCGAAATTGCCGCCACCGCGGCGCTGACCGAATGCTCCTTCGGCATCAATCTGATCACCATGCATCCTGAGCTCGACGGCTTGATCGATGTCTGCCTGGCCGAGAAAGCGAGCCATGTGGTGCTTGCCGGCGGCCTGCCGCGCGCCGCCCAGATCGCTCGCATCAAGGACGGCGGCGCCAAGGTGATGTGTTTTGCGCCCTCCCTTCCCTTTGCGCGCAAGCTGGTGCGCTCCGGCGCCGATGCCCTGATCATCGAGGGCATGGAGGCGGGCGGCCATATCGGTCCGGTTTCGACCAGCGTCCTGGCCCAGGAGATCCTGCCGCATATTGACGACGTGCCGGTGTTCGTGGCCGGCGGCATCGGTCATGGCGAGGCGCTGGCCGCCTATCTCGAAATGGGCGCCAGCGGCTGCCAGCTCGGCACGCGTTTCGTTTGCGCCGAGGAATCGATCGCCCACCCCGCCTTCAAGAAGCGCTTTCTGCGCGCCCAGGCACGTGACGCCCAGGTTTCGCCCCAGCTCGATCCGCGCTTTCCCGTCATTCCGGTGCGCGCCCTGGCCAACGCGGCAAGCGAGCGCTTTCTCGACGTCCAGCGCGAGGTCATTGCCCGGGTCGAGGCCGGTGAGCTCGACCAGAAGGCCGCCCAGCTCGAGATCGAGCGTTTCTGGGTCGGCGCCTTGCGCCGGGCGGTGATCGACGGCGATATCGACAGCGGCTCGGTGATGGCCGGCCAAAGCGTCGGCATGGTGCGCGCCGAGCAGCCCATGTCCGAGATCATTGGCGAGCTCGTGGCCCAGGCGGCAAGCGCTCTGGCCCGGCGCGAACGGGCGGCATAGCCACATGAGCCCGGCGCTCAGCGGTCCCCGGCGGCTGCTGCGGCGGCTGCGCGACGTAATGGCCGGCGGCGGTACCGCCCAGGCCCGTCTCGATGCGGTGGTGCGGCTGATCGCGGCCGACATGGTGGCCGAGGTGTGTTCCTGCTACCTGCTGCGCGCCGGTCAGGTCCTGGAGCTGTTCGCCAGCCAGGGTCTCAACCCTGGCGCCGTGCACACCACGCGCCTGCGGGTGAACGAAGGCCTGGTCGGCCACATTGCCGCCAGCGGCCGCTCCTTGAGCCTCGACGATGCCCAGTCCCATCCCATGTTCGCCTATCGCCCGGAAACCGGCGAGGAGATCTACCACTCGCTGATGGGCGTGCCGATTCTGCGCGACGGCCGCGTGGTCGGCGTTCTGGTGGTGCAGAACCGTACCCAGCGTGCCTATGACGACGAAGAGCTGGAAGCGCTCGAGGTTGTCGCCATGGTGCTGGCCGAGCTTGTCGCGGGCGGCGAGCTTGTCGACCCGGCCGAGCTGGTGGCGACGGCTGAGCTGGTCAGCGGTCCGACCACCATCGACGGCCTCGGCCTGGTTGCCGGCGTTGCCATGGGTACCATCGTCATCCGCCGTCCGCACCCGGCGGTGACCGTGTTGGTGGCCGACGATGCGGAACAGGAACATGCGCGCCTGGCCGCGGCGGTCGCCGAATTGCAGCAGGGGGTGGACCGGCTGCTCGATGCCCCGGATATCGCCACGAGCGGTGATTCGCGAGACGTTCTCGAGACCTATCGCATGTTCGCGCGCGACAGCGGTTGGCTCAGGCGCATCGGCGAAGCGGTCAATTCGGGGCTTACCGCCGAGGCCGCCGTGGTCCGCGTGCAGGAGGATACGCGCGTGCGCATGGCGCATGTGGCGGATGCCTATCTGCGCGAGCGCATGCTTGATCTGGACGACCTCGGCAATCGGCTCCTGCGCCATCTGACAGGTGACTTCGAAACCCTGCCGAGCGGGCCCATGCCGGCGCGTATCGTTCTGGTATCGCGTGACCTGGGGCCGGCGGAGCTGCTCGAATATGACCGCGAGCGCATGGCTGCGGTGATTCTCGAGGAAGGCTCGCCAACCATGCATCTGGCGGTGGTCGCCCGCGCCTTCGACATTCCCGTGATCGGCCAGATCAAAGGGGCGTTGAGCCGCCTGGGCGAGGGCGAAGTCGCCATTGTCGATGGTGGCGAGGGGCGGGTCACGGTGCGTCCGGCCGAGGAGCACCGCCAGCAGCTCCGCGAGCAGGAGAGCCAGCGCGCCGAGCGCGAGGCGCTGTTTGCCTCGATCAAGGACTTGCCGACGCAGACCCGTGATGGCCTGGAGGTATCTCTCAACATCAATGTCGGTCTTGCGGTGGATGCCGAACAGCTGGACGCGGTCGGTGCCGACGGCATCGGGCTATGCCGCACCGAGGTCCCGTTCATGGTCTCGGCGCGCTATCCCGATGTCGATGCCCAGACCCAGCTTTATGCATCGTTGGTCGAACAGGCCGGCACGCGGCCGGTGGTATTTCGCACGCTCGATGTGGGCGGCGACAAGCGTCTCCCCTATCTCGAAATCGCGCACGAGGAAAATCCGGCGATGGGCTGGCGGGCACTTCGGATCGGCCTCGATCAGCCGGCTATTCTGCGTCAGCAATTGCGGGCCCTGTTGCGCGCGTCGGGCGGCGGCGATTTGCGTGTGATGTTCCCGTTGGTGGCGACCGTGGATGAGTTTTGCCGCGCCCGGGATATGCTTGATCACGAGCGTGAGGCGGCCAAGCGCGCGGGCGAGGCGTTGCCCCGAAACCTGTTTGTTGGCGCCATGCTGGAGGTGCCGGCCTTGCTCTGGCAGCTCCCCGCCTTGCTCGCACAGGTTGATTTTCTTTCCGTCGGGACCAATGATTTGGTGCAATTTCTCTTCGCCAGTGATCGTGGGAACGCAAAAATCTCAAGGCGTTACGGTATATTGGCTCCGGCCACGCTCTCCCTTATGCGGCATTTGGTGCAGGCCTGCGATGAGGCCGGCGTGCCGCTTGCCGTTTGCGGGGAAGCGGCCGGACAACCCCTGGAAGCAATGGCGCTGATCGGGCTTGGGGTGCGCAATCTGTCCATGGCGCCACGCCGCGTGGGCCCTGTAAAGCTGATGTGCCGCAGCCTTGCCGCCGCACCTCTCGCCAGCTATCTCGATACGCTTCGCGACACTGCCAAAGCGAGTCTCCACGACGACCTGTTGGCCTTTGCCAGGGATCATGATGTCGAGATCGTCTGATTCATTAGTGGCAGTGATATTGCGCGGCTATCTTTTTGCCGACCTATGCGGCGCAAAAAATTCGTATGAAATCGCACTTGCCTAATTGACGGCAGGGGAGCAAATTTGTTTTAAAGGACGGTGATGCGGGGAGCCAAGCTAGTCGACTTCTGACGAGTATGTGGTGTGGCTGCAAATGCAGCGTTCGAAAGGGCGAGCCGTTGACGCAAAGTGAACCGATCGAACTGGCACGGTATCGCGACCCGGATGGGGGCGCGTATACGGGCATTGGGGCCGAGTTGCGCGATGCGCGTTTGCACCGCGGCGCGGAGTTCGCGGATGTGGCGACTGCCTTGCGGATTCGCCGACCACATCTCGAGGCGATCGAGGCCGGCGAATTCGATCAATTGCCAGGGCGGGTCTACGCTGTAGGATTTTTACGCGCGTATAGCGAGTATTTAGATCTAGACTCAGAGCTCGTGGTTGATAGATTTCGCGACGAGACCACGGATATCGCTCCAGGCACGGAATTGAACTTCCCTGAAGCGCCGCCGCAAAGCTGGCGGCCGCAGCTTGGTCTGTTCGGTGTGGCCCTGCTGTTGGCGGTTGTCGTCTATGGCGGTTGGTACTACTGGCAGTCGCTGGACACCATGTCTCTCGACATTGTGGCGGATGTGCCGGACGAATTTGCCACCATAGCAGGCGTGGCAGAGCCTGAGACGGTCGGTCCCGGCGCCGCGCTGCCAGGCGATTCGACGGCTGAGGAGCACGTGGCGACCGCCGCGGCCATTGCCGACCTTGCCTCGGCCCCGGCCGAGGCGGTGGTGGCGGAGCCCTTGACGGCTGAAGACGCGGTCATGGTCGAGGCGGAAGTCCACGCTGTCGAGAGCGCCGCCGCGGAAACCGATGTCACGCCGGCATCCGAAGCCGTGAACGATGGCCGGGAGGCCTCTGAGGCGGTCGAGGAGCCGGGTGCCGCGCAGCCCATAACCGGTGCTTTGGCAGATACGCCGGAGGCGCCGACGCTGATCGAGACGCCGCCGCCGCCGCCGGTGGCGCCAAGCGGCGGGGCCGAGGCAAGGGTATATGGCCAGGGCAATGCCGGTGCGCGCGTCGTGCTGCGCGCCCTTGCCGATACCTGGGTGCAGGTGCAGGGTGATGGCAACGACTTGCTGCTCTCGCGCATTCTCAACGCCGGCGACACCTATCTGGTTCCCAACGCCGTTGGAGCCCGGCTGACCACGGGCAATGCCGGCGGGCTGCAAATCCTGCTCGACGGCGAGCTGCTGCCGGCGATCGGCGAATCGGGTGCGGTGCGGCGCAATGTGCCGATCAGCGCCGAGGCTCTGAGCGCCTCAGCCGACTGAGCTGTTTGCCCGGCCCGGTCTCGGCTATAGTCCGCGCAAAAGCGGAATTCGTGTGAGAGCCGGTCTATGAGCGTGCGTCCCTATCGTGACATCGTGCGGCGTGTCAGCCGCCAGATCCGTGTCGGCGATGTGCCCGTCGGCGGCGATGCGCCGATCAGCGTGCAGTCGATGACCAACACCCCGACCGCCGATGTGGCGGCGACGGTGGCCCAGGTGCACGCCTTGACCGCGGCAGGCGCCGATATCGTGCGCATCTCCTGCCCCGACGAAGACTCGACCGCGGCTTTGGCCGATATCGTGCGCCAGAGCGCGGTGCCGATCGTGGCCGACATCCATTTCCACTATCGCCGCGCCATCGAGGCGGCCGCGGCGGGCGCGGCCTGTTTGCGCATCAATCCCGGCAATATTGGCTCGGCGGCGAGGGTGCGCGAGGTCGTGCAGGCGGCGCGCGACCATGGCTGTTCCATGCGCATCGGCGTCAATGCCGGCTCGCTGGAGCGCGATCTGCTGGAAAAATACGGCGAGCCCTGCCCGGAGGCGATGGTCGAGAGCGCCCTTGCCCACGCCCGTATT
>CAZVDW010000227.1:0-3765 GCA_964625645.1 uncultured Rhodospirillaceae bacterium | reverse complement strand
GCTGGTCCACCCCGGCGTCATCGACATGCACACCCACATCACCCATCACATGGTGGGCAAGCTGATCGCCGAGGAGGCCGTGGACACCGACGATGCCGGGCCCTGGGTGGCCCAGCAGTACACCGGCCTGATCAACGCCATCGACAGCGACGAGATGGAGTACGCCAACGCGCTTCTGTGCGGCCTCGACATGCTGACAGCCGGCGTGACAATGGTGACCGATCCGGGCTGCGCCTTCTCGACCAGCGCGGTGGCCGAGGCGATCGAGGGCCTGGGCATGCGCGCCTCCCTCGCCGATCCCTGGATCATCGATCGCCACGGGCCCCAGCTCACGGACATCAAGCGCGTGACCGTCAGCCGCCGGGGTGCTCTCTCCCGCCTCGGCCGGGAGCTTCACCGCAACAAGGATCCCGAGGCCCTCGTCCGCGGCCACATCTCCATCTACGGCATGGGCGACAACTCGGACGAGGTGATCCTGGCGGCCAAGACCTGCGCCGACGAGGCCGGCGTCATGTTCAACATGCACCAGTCCCAGAGCGTCGACGACGCCGTGTTCGACGACGACCGCTTCGGCAAGCACCCGCTGGTCCATTTTCGCGACATCGGCCTGCTCGACGACAACTGCGTGTTCGTGCACATGAACGTGCTGCGCCCGGACGAGATCAAGCCCGTGGTCGATTCGGGCATGACGATCGTCTGGAGTCCGACCAACACCTGGTACTACGGCACCCGCATGCAATGCCCCAACAGTCTGCCCAAGCTGGCCAAGCGCGGGGTCAACCTCACCATCGGCACGGACGTCAGCAAGGGCGCGGCCTTCGGCGACCAGCTCTACACCGCCTACGTCCTGGCCCGGGACCAGGGCGACTACCTCTCGCCCGAGCAGATCCTGGCCATGATGACCATCAACGCCGCCAAGGCCTTGCGGCTCGAGGACCGGCTGGGGAGTATCGAGGCCGGCAAGCGGGCGGATATCGTCATCCGCAACGATTCGACGCCAGAAGCCTGGCCGCGCATCAACATGGAGCGCCAGCAGCTCCTGCTCGCCCGCTCGCGCTCGGTTGATACGGTGATCGTCGATGGCCGCGTGGTGATCCGCAGCGGCCGCCACACCATGCTTGACGAGGAGGTGGTGTACCGGCTGGCCCAGGAGACGGCGGAGCTGATGGTCGCGCGCGCGCGCGGTTAGCGGTCTATTGCTGGGCCAGGTTGTGTCTCTTCTCCCGTATGCGGGCGAAGAGGCTCAGCGGGAAGATCATGATGAAGTAGAACACGCCCGCGACCGTGAATATCTCGAGATAGCGAAACGTCTCGCCGCCGAGCACCGACGCGCGGAAGGCGAGTTCGGCGATCCCGATCGCCGACAGGAGGCTCGAAACCTTGACGAGGTCACAAACGAAATTGATGAACGGCGGCGTCATCATGCGCACCGCCTGGGGTGCGATAACGACAGCGAAGGTCCAGAACCGGGGAATGCCGACCGAGTCGGCGGCCTCGTACTGCCCGCGCGGCACCGCCTCCACGCCTGCGCGGAAGATCTCGGCGAGAAACGCACCGGAGTAGAGTGTGAGTGCCGTGATGCCCGCTCCGATCGCCGTGATATGGAAATCAAAGATCAGGGGGCCGGCGGAATAGATCCAGAAGATCGGCACGAGCTCGGGAAGGGAGCGAAAAATGTCGATGATCGCGATTGAGATTCGGAAAAACACGCCACGCCGGCGCATCTTGCCGTAGCAAAGAACCATCCCCAGAACCGTGCCGAGCGCGAGCGACACGGCGCACAAGTACACCGTCATCAGGGCGCCCTCGGCAAGTAGCTGCCAGTTCTTCTCGATAACGAAGAGGTTGAATTCCATACCGCTGCCTCACCGCTCCGAGCGCTTCAGCACGTTTTCGAGCTTGTAGGTCGCACTACTGAAGACGGAGCCGAGCACGTAGAAGATGACGCCGACCGCCGTCAGCACCTCTATTTGCTTGAAGGTAAAATTGGCGATGGTGTTGGAAATCGTCATCAGCTCGCCCACCGCCAGCAGCGACAGCACGGTCGTCGCCTTGAAGAAGCTGATCGCCGTGTTCGCGAGCGGCGGAATCATGATCTTCATGGCCTGGGGCAGGATGATCGTCAGCCAGCGCGTCGGGCCCGGCAGGCCGAGCGAATTGGCCGCCTCCCATTGACCCTTGGGCACCGCGTCGATACCGGCGCGCGCGATCTCGGTAAGGTAGGCACTCGCCTGCAGGGACAACGCGATGACTCCGCTGACGAACACGGTGGTGGGTATCCCAGTCACCACCGGGAGCGCGAAGTGCACCCAGAACAACTGCACGAGCAGCGGCGTATTGCGCCACAGCTCGACATGCGCGGCGATGAGCCAGCGCCAAGGCGCCATCCGCCAAGGTAGCCACAATATTCGGAACGGGGGGATCTGATAGGCGATCGCCATGAGGACGCCGGTGATATAGCCGACCACCATCGTGATCCCCGTCAGCAGCAATGTGATGCCGAGCCCCTTGAGAAGGGGAACGCGATAGGTGTAGACGATTCCGAAGTCGAGGTAGGAAAGAAACTGCCACTTTATCGTCGAGTATAACAGCAAGCCGATGGCGATGAGGGCGCCGAACCCAACACCGCGCTCGAACGCCGCCGATCGCAGCACCCGCCGGATGGCTCTGCGGTTCATGCCCGGTCCGCTCGCGCGCAAGGCCTCGCGGACCCACGCGACACCGCGCCCGGAATCCTGACCTGAATCAGGGACTCCGGAGCGCGGGCCACTAAGGTTTGCGAAGGGTGCGGATCGGCGATCCGCCCCTCTCCAAGGCTCAACGCCTGAGTCTGGATGGTCGGAATACTACCGCCAGTCACCCCTCACATAGCTTGTCTTGAACCACTCCTCCCACAACGCGGCCGTCTTGCCTTCCTCGATGTAGCGGGTGAGCCAGATGTTGACCAGTTCGCGGAAGTGATACTCGCCAAGGTTGATGGCCCAGGCCACCGCGACATAGTCCTCCGGCTCGTCGCCGATGAGACGCGCGTTGAACTGCGGGTTCTCCTTCAGCAGCCTGTCACCCTTGGTGGTCGTGGACCAATACGCATCGGCACGCCCGTTGGCGATCTCGGCGAGGAGGATCGCATCGGTGTCGGAGACGAAGGCCTTGACCTCCGCCTCCTTGAAGAAGCGCCGCGCGAACTCGAGCGTAGCACTTCCCGTCTTGCCGATGACCAGCTTGCCCGGCTGGTCGAGATCGGCATAGGAGTGGTAGTCCGAATCATTGCTTACGATCGCGGTGCTGTGGGCATAGGCGAACGGAATGGTGAAGAGAATCGCCTTGGCCCGGGTGACGGTGGCGAAGAGGCCGCCGCCGCCAAGGTCGCACTCGCCATTCTTGACGCTCGTGACGATGGTCTTCCAGCTCGAATCGACATCGACGAGCTCGACCTCGAGAGCCGCGGCCAGGTCAGCCGCGAGGTCGCGCGTGAATCCGAGCCACTTTCCGGTCGCGGGATCGCGGTAGGTCCACGGGTTGTCCTCGGCGTGGCATACACGAAGCTCTCCCCTGGCCTCGATCTTCGAGAGCAGGTCGTCCGCGGCGGCGGCCGGGTTGAAGGTGCCCAGGATCGCAATGAGCGCGGCGCTGGCGGCGACTGTCGCAAGCGATTTCGCAAGTCGAATGATCATGTCTGTCCCCCTCCTTGAATTGGGCGGCTGGGGACGGTATCGCGCCCCATGATCCGCCGTTAAATCTCTTATCGAATCACTCCCTAAGGTG
>CAZVDW010000226.1:0-9643 GCA_964625645.1 uncultured Rhodospirillaceae bacterium | reverse complement strand
TGCCGCCGATGCCGACGAAGTGCAGGGTGCCGATGTCGAGAGGCAGCGTGCTCATCGCGCACTCTCCGCCATCAGGGTCTTGGCCAGCGCCGCCAGCTTTGCCGCGGCATCGGGCGTGCCCATGGCACGGGCCTTGGCGGCTGCGTCGGCCAGGGCCGCATCGGCCATGCGCGCGGCGATGGCATCGCGCAAGGTGTCGCCGTGCAAGTCGGATTCGGCGATGGCCCAGGCGCCACCGGCCTCGGCCAGCGCCGCGGCATTGGCGCTCTGATGGTCGTCGGTGGCGTGGGGATAGGGGATCAGGATCGCCGGGCGGCCGATGCAGGCAAGCTCGGCGACGGTCGAGGCACCGGCGCGAGCGATCACCAGATGGGCGCCGGCCAGACGCTCGGCGATATCGTGGAAGAAGGTCGCGACTTCGGCCTCGATGTCCGCCGCTTCGAGGGTGGCGCGGGCTTGGCGCAGATCCTCCTCGCGGCATTGCAGGGTCAGGCGCAGGCGCTTGCGGGCGTCCGCCGGCAATGCGGCGAGTGCCGCCGGCAGCCGCCGGCCCATGATGCGCGCACCCTGGCTGCCGCCGATGACCAGCAGGCGGAACGGGCCGTCAGGCGCGGGCGCGTCATAGGGGATATCGCGAGCCGCCACGATCCCGGCCCGTACCGGGTTGCCGGTGTGGGCGACCTGGCCGCCAGCAGGCACGCGCACGGTCTCGGGGAAGGCGGTGGCGACCATGCGGGCGCGATGGGCCAGCAGCCGGTTGGCGCGACCGAGGACCGCATTCGCCTCGTGGATCAGCGTCGGCACGCCAAGGCCGGCGGCGGCGAGCAGCGGCGGCACCGAGGCATAGCCGCCGAAGCCGACCGCCAGCGAAGGCTTGAGACGGCGCAGCAGGCCACGAGCCTGCCAGGTGCCGAGCATCAGATTGGTTAGCGAGCGCAGCATACCGAGGACGTTGCGCCCGGCGACACCACCGGCCCGCACCGCGTAACAGGCGACACCTACCAGCTCGCCCTCGAAGGCGCTGCCGCGGCGGTCGGTGACGAAGGCGGTCTCGATGCCCTCGGCGCGCAAGGCGCCGGCCAGCGCAAGCGCCGGGAAGACGTGGCCGCCGGTACCGCCGGCGGCGATGATCACCGGCCCGCTCATGGCATATATCCCGGCCGCGCGCGCCAGCGCGTCAGTGCCAGAACCATGCCCATCGCCGCCGCCAGCGCCAGCAGCGAGGAGCCGCCATAGGAAATGAAGGGCAGCGTCATGCCCTTGGTCGGCAGCAGGTTCAGCGATACCGCCATGTTGATCAGCGCCTGCATGCCGAACAGCGTCAACAGGCCGGCCGCGGCCAACAGGCGGAAGAGGTCCTCCTCGTGCTGTAGGCGCAGGAAGCCCCGCAGCACCACGAAGGCGAACAGCGCCACCAGCACCAGGCAGGCGACGAGGCCGAATTCCTCGCCCACGACGGCGAAAATGAAATCGGCATGGGCGTCGGGCAGGTGGGCCTTGATCACGCCCTCGCCCGGGCCACGGCCGAGCAGGCCGCCGCTGGAAAACGCGCTGAGCGCGGTATCGACCTGGTAGGTATCGCCCGAGGCCGGATCGAGAAAACGGTCGATGCGGCTTTGCACATGGTCGAGGGTGCGGTAGCCGGCTATCAGCCCGCCGACGCCGGCAGCCATCAACACGCCGACCCAAAGCAGGGGCAATCCGGCCAGGAACCATTGGGCGGACCAGACCACGGTGGCGGCAAAGGCCATGCCGAAGTCCGGTTGCATGGCGAGCAGCAGCAGGACGCAAGCGAACAGCCCCGCCGACAACACGTCGCCAGGAATGCCACGTCGCTGACGTTGCAAGGTGAACAGCCAGGCGGCGACCACGGCCAGCGCCGGCTTGACGATCTCCGAGGGCTGGATGGAGAGGCCGGCGATGACCAGCCAGCGGCGCGCGCCCTTGACCTCGACGCCGAAGACCAGCGTTGCCAGCATCAGAGCCATGCCGACGCCAAGCATGACCATGGCGAGGCGGCGCACGCCGACGGGCGAGAGCAGCGATACCGCCAGCATCACCCCCAGCGACGGCACCAGAAAGGCAAGGTGACGGTGCGCGAAATGAAAGCTGTCGAGGTCGAGGCGCTCGGCCACCGCCGGGCTGGCCGCCAGCACCATCAGCGCACCGAGTGCGAGCAAGGCGAGCAGGGCCGCCAGCATCCAGCGGTCGACGGTTAGCCACCAACGCCCGAGCAGGCTGGCATCGACGCGGGCCTGGGCGCTCATGACAGGGCCTCGACAAGCTGGCGGAAGCGCTCGCCCCGCGCCTCGAAACTGGCGAACTGGTCGAAGGAGGCGCAGGCCGGCGACAGCAGCACCACCTCGCCCGGGGCCGCTGCCGCCGCGGCTTCGGCGACGGCGCGATCGAGAGTGCCGCACCTGGTTGCGGGGATATCCAGGCTCGCGAAGCGTGCCGCCGCCTCGCCAATCAGATAGGCGTGCACGACGTGGCCGAGCTGGGGCGACAGGACGCCCAAGTCCTCGTCCTTGCCGCGGCCGCCGGCGATCCAGTGGATGCGCTCGAAGGCGGCCAGGCCTTGCGCCGCTGCCATGGCATTGGTCGCCTTGCTGTCGTTGACATAGCGTACGCCATGACGCGTGGCGCACGCCTCCATGCGGTGGGCGAGGCCGGGATAGCCGGCAAGCCCTGCGGCGGCTTCGTCGGGCGTCAGGCCGAGGGCGCGAGCGATGGCATAGGCGACGGCGGCGTTCTGGCGATTGTGGTCGCCGGCCAGGCTGTCGATGCCGGAGAGGGAGGCGATGCGTCGTGCTTCACCGTCGAGCGCGTCGTGCAAGGCGCCGTCGGCAACGTAGATGCCGCCCTCGACAGGGCCGCGTGTTGAAACCGGGATCAATCGCTGGGCGCCATGGCTGGCGAGATCGTCGAAGATCGCCGCGGTCAGCTGGTCGTCGACGGCGATCACGGCGCTGCACGCCGGCCCTTGGCCGTCGAAGATATGGCGCTTGGCGGCGACATAGCCGTTCATGCCGCCATGGCGGTCGAGATGATCCGGCGAAAGATTGAGCAGCGCCGCCACGTCGAAGACCATGCCGCGTGCCAGATCGAGCTGGTAGGACGACATTTCGATGACGTAGGTGCCGCCCTTGGCCAGCGGCTCGAGGTCGAGGGCCGGGGCGCCGATATTGCCGCCGACCTCTACCGGGCGGCCGGCATGCCGCAAGAGATGGCCGAGTAGCGCCGTCGTGGTCGATTTGCCGTTGGTGCCGGTGATGCCGACGAAGCGCGGGCCGCGGGCGCGCACCGCCGCCGCCATCAGCGGCACGTCGCAAAGGATCTCGACGCCGGCGTCTTGTGCCGCGCGCACCACCGGGTGCGGTGCGGGATGGGTCAGGGGCACGCCGGGGCTGAGCACGAGCGCCCGGATGTCGCGCCACTCGGCCGCCGCCAGATCGGCGGTGCGGGCGCCGAGCCGTTCCGCCTCGCCAAGACTGACGGCGCGGTCGTCGCCGGCCACCACCTCGGCGCCGCCGGCAACGAGAGCACGAACGGCCGACAAGCCGCTCCGCCCCAGTCCGAAGACCGCCACGCGCTCGCCCTGAAATTCCCTGACCGGGATCATCGTCTCACCTCAGCTTCAGGGTGGCGAGCCCGGCCAGGGCCAGGATCAGGGCGATAATCCAGAAGCGGATGACGATGGTCGGCTCTTCCCAGCCTTTCTGCTCGAAGTGGTGATGCAGCGGCGCCATGCGGAAGACGCGCCTTCCCGTGAGCTTGAACGAGGCGACCTGGACGATCACCGACACCGCCTCGAGCACGAACAGCCCGCCGATGATGGCGAGCACCAGCTCGTGCTTGGTGATGACGCTGATGGTGCCGAGCGCGCCACCGGTGGCGAGGCTGCCGGTGTCGCCCATGAAAATCATGGCCGGCGGCGCGTTGAACCAGAGAAAGCCCAGGCTGGCGCCGACCAGGGCGCCGCACAGCACGGCCAGCTCGCCGGTACCCGGCACCGCGTGGATTTGCAGGTAGTCGGCAAAGACGGCGTTGCCGACGAGATAGGATATGACGCCGAAACAGGCCGCCGCGATCATGATCGGCACGATGGCCAGGCCGTCGAGACCGTCGGTCAGATTGACCGCGTTCGAGGCGCCCACCACCACCAGCATGGCGAAGGGGATGACGAACCAGCCGAGCTGGATCAGGACGCTCTTGAGGAACGGCAGGGCCAGCGCCATGGACATCGGCTCGGGCAACAGGCGCGTGATCCATACCGTTGCCACCAGCGCGATGGCCGCCTGGATGAGCAGCTTGAGCGATCCCGGCAGGCCGCGATGGTGGCGCTGGGTGACCTTGAGGTAATCGTCGGCGAAGCCTACCGCGCCGAAGCCGCAGGTCACCAGCAACACCACCCAGACGAATTGGTTTCTGAGGTCCGCCCACAACAGCGTGCCGATCATCAGCGCCAGCAGGATGAGGAAGCCGCCCATGGTGGGCGTGCCCTGCTTTGTCTCCAGGTGGCTTTGCGGCCCGTCGTCGCGGATCGGCTGGCCTTCGACCTGGCGGGCGCGCAGCAGACGGATCAGAGCCGGTCCGAAAATGAAGCTGATGATTAGCGAGGTAAGAATAGCGCCGCCCGTGCGGAAAGTGAGGTAGCGGAACAGGTTGAAGACCGCGTAATCCTCGGCGAGCGGCGAGAGCAGGTTGTACAGCACGGTCCCGGCCCTTCCGCTCAGCGGTCGCCATTGGCCGCGAGCGGCAGCGTGCCGCCCTCGTGCTCGGCCGCGGCGAGCGCCGCGACCACCTGCTCCATGGCACTGCCACGCGAGCCCTTGACCAGAACCACGTCGCCGCCACGCAGTGTCGCCTCGATCCGGGCCGCGAGCTCTGCGGCGTCGCCGGCATGCAGACCGCGGCGATGGCGCGCCAGGGCCTCGTGGGTTGCCGCCGACAGCGGGCCGGCGCTGTGCACCACATCGATCTCGGCGCGTTCCAGGTCGAGCGCCAGGGCGGCGTGCAGGCTCTCCGCGTCCGCGCCGAGCTCCAGCATGTCGCCGAGGATGGCGATGCGCCGGCCGCGCGTTTTCGTCTCGGCCAGCACGGCGATGGCGGCGCGCATGGCGGCGGGGCTCGCATTGTAGCTGTCGTCGATGACAAGCACCCGGCCGCAGGCGAGATCGAGGCTGCGCGTGGCGCCGCGCCCGGCCGGCGCCGTGGCCTCGGCGAAGGCCGTGGCGGCGCGGCCGACGTCTTCGCCCAAGGCATGCACCGCGGCCAGCGCCGCGAGGCTGTTCAGCGCCCAATGGCGGCCGTCGATACCGAGCACATAGTCGAAGCGGCGGCCGTCGATCTCGACCGATACGCGGTTGTTGGCGGCGGCCGGGCGATAGTCGCGCAGGCGTGCCGTGCAGGCCTCGGAGCTGCCGAAATCGACAATGCGGCCGATGCGGGCCGCGCCCGCGGCCTGCACCAGATAGCTGAAATGCGGGTTGTCGCGGTTGAGCACCGCCGCGCCGCCCGGGGTCACGCCGCAGAAGATCTCCGCCTTGGCCGCAGCGATCTCGCCGACATCGCCGAAATAGGCCAGGTGGACCGCCTCGACCGTCGTCACCAGCGCCACGTCGGGACGCGCGATTTGGCTCAGCTGGGCGATCTCGCCGGCATGGTTCATGCCCATCTCGAGCACGCAGAAACGCGCTTCCGGCGGCAGGTTGGCGAGGCTCAGGGGCAGGCCGATCTGATTGTTGAGGTTGCCGCGGCTGGCGTGGGTCGCACCCAGGGCGTTAAGCGCCCGCGCGGCGAGGTCCTTGGTGCCGGTCTTGCCGACACTGCCGGTGATGCCGACCAGGCGGGCGGTGCCGCGGGCGCGCCCGGCACGGGCCAGGGCGACAAGCGCCGCTTCGGTATTTTCGACGACCAACAGCGGTGCCTCGGCGAGATCCTCGGGCAGGCGTGAGACCACGACAGCCGCGGCACCCGCTTCCAGGGCCTGTGCGACGTAGTCGTGGCCATCGAAATTGGGTCCGGATATGGCAACGAAAAGCTCGCCACTGCCGAGGCTGCGACTGTCGATGGAAATGCCGGCGGCGGTCCAATCGCCGTGCGCTATTCCGCCGCACGCGTTGGCCGCCGCCGCTGCCGTCCATGTGGCCGGGCCGGTCACGGCAGCGCCTCGCTACCACGCCCGAGCATGGCATCGCGGGCGACTGCGGCATCGTCGAAGGGCAAGTGCTCATCGCCAACGATTTGCATGCGCTCATGACCCTTGCCGGCGATAAGCACGCCATCGCCGCCTGCCATGGCGGCGATCGCGGTGGCGATGGCCTCGGCGCGGTCGCCAATGTCGCGGGCGTCCGGGCAGGCAGCCAGAACCGCGGCACGGATCGCGGCCGCATCCTCGCCGCGCGGATTGTCGTCGGTCACGATGACGGAGTCGGCAAGCTCGGCCGCGATAGCGCCCATCAGCGGCCGCTTCCCGGCATCGCGGTCGCCGCCGCAGCCGAACACCAGATGCAATTGGCCTGAGACATGGGGGCGCAGGGCGCCAAGCGCCGCGCTCAAGGCGTCGGGCGTATGGGCATAGTCCACGACAACGGGCCCGCCGCCCGCATGCCGTGCGACGGTTTGCAGGCGGCCCGGGGCGCCGCTGAGCTTGGACAAGGCGGCGAATACCGCCGCCGGCACCTCGCCGCAGGCAATGGCAAGTGCTGCCGCACACAACAGGTTGCTGGCCTGAAAGCCGCCCAACAATATCGTTTCGATATCGTATTTATGCCTATCAAAGGTGACGTCGAAGCGCTGGCCGGCGGCGAGGACGCTGCGATTCGACAAGGCGAGTTCGGCTGGTGCCGCGCCGAACCCGATCAGCCGTTGACCGCGTTTGCGGCATTGTGCCGCCAGCGCCCGGCCACGAACATCGTCGGTATTGATAACGACGCAAGCGCTTGCCGGCAGCACCTCGCCGAACAGCCGCGCCTTGGCGGCCATGTAGCTGTCTTCGTCGCCGTGATAGTCGAGATGGTCGCGACTCAGATTGGTGAAGGCGGCGGCACGCAGCACGACGCCGTCGCAGCGGTGCTGTGCGAGACCGTGGCTCGAGGCCTCGAGGGCCACGTGCTCGATACCGGCGGCGGCCAGGGCCTGCAGCGTCGCGTGCAGGGCGGCCGGCTCCGGCGTGGTCAGCGACGGACCGGCGGCGAAACCCGGTGCGGCAACGCCGAGGGTGCCGAGGCTGGCCGCGGACTTGCCCAAGTGCTCCCAGATCTGGCGCAGGAAGACCACGACCGAGGTCTTGCCGTTGGTGCCAGTGACGGCGGCGACGGTGCGCGGCTGTGGGGCAAAGAAACGCGCCGCCGCGTGGGCGTAGCGCCGCCGCGGCGTGGCGTCGGCGATCAGCGGCAGTCCGGCTGCCGCGCTGGCCCCGGCCGCCGCGGGCTCGGCCAGCACCGCCACCGCGCCGCGGCCCGCGGCATCGGCGATGAAGCGGCGGCCATCGACGCGGGCGCCCGGCAAGGCGGCGAAGAGGTGGCCCGGCTTTACCAGACGGCTGTCGCTGGTAAGCCCGGTGATCTCCAGATCGTTGTCGCACGCGCGCGCCATTCCCGTTTCGCCGACCACCTCAGAAAGACGCAAGACGGATCTCGGTACCGTCGGGCGTGACCAACAGCGGCGGGGATTCCGCTTCGACGATGGGATCGCTTCGGGGCGGCAAGCCCGCCAGGGGACCGATGCGCGCAGCGACCCGCCCGACCACCGGCGCTGCGGTCCAGCCGCCGGTGGCGTAGCCATAGCTCTCCTTGGTGCCGTGCGGCTCGTCGACAACCGCCAGAATCACGTAGCGCGGGCTGTCGATGGGGAAGGCCCCGAGGAACGACGTCAGCAGGCGATTATTGTCATAGCCGTTCGGCCCGTTCTTCTCTGCCGTGCCGGTCTTGCCGCCGACCAGATAGCCGGGGGCGTCGGCCTTGCGGCCGGTGCCATGCTCGACCACGAGGCGCAGCAGTTGGCGCATCTTATGGGACGTCTCGGCGCTGACGACCCGGGCGCCGGGCTCGGGCGCGTCGCGGCGCAGCAGGGTGGCTGCGCGCATGGTGCCGCCATTGACCAGGGCCGAGGCGGCGGCCGCCAATTGCAGCGGGCTGACCGCGATGCCGTGGCCGAAGCCGATAGTGGCGGTGTTGATGTCGCGCCAGCGCGCCGGCGTCATCGGCGCGCCAACCTCCGGCAGCGCCACCGGTGCCGGGCTCAGCAGGCCGAAGCTGGCAAGGAACGCCCGTTGGCGCTCGCCGCCCAGATCCAACGCCATCTTGGCAGCGCCGATATTGGACGAATGCATGAAGATCTCGGGCACCGACAGCCAACGGTTCTCGGCATGGAAATCGCGAATGGCGAAGCGGGCGAGGCGCAGCGGCTCGGAGGCGTCATAGCCGTCCGCGAGCCCGACGATACCGGCATCGAGCGCCGCCGCGATGGTGAAGGTCTTGAAGGTCGAGCCCATCTCGTAGATGCCGAGACTGGCGCGGTTGAAGCGGGCATCGTCCGGGCTGCGGCCGGGATCGCGGTTGGGGTCGAAATCGGGCAGGCTGACCATGGCCACGACTTCGGCGCTGTCGACATCGACAATGACGCCGGCGGCACCCGAGGCGGTGTAGGTGGCCATGCTGGCGGCCAGCTCCTGGCGCAGGATGTGCTGGAAGCGGATGTCGAGCGACAGGGTGAGCGGCGTGTCGGGGTCCGTGGTCAGGCGCGCCTCATGGGCCCTCTCGATGCCGGCGAGGCCGGCATTGTCGATATCGGTGAAGCCGACCAGATGCGCCGCCGCCTCGCCTTGCGGATAGACCCGGCGCTGCTCTCGCAGGAACTGCAGGCCGGGCTCGCCGAGGCGGTTGATCGCGTAGGCCTGGCGCGGCGTCAGATGGCGGCGGATCCAGACGAAGCCGCGATCGCCGGCCAGGCGGAACTGGGTCCTGGCGCGATCGAGGCCGGGCACGATGCCGGCCAGGCGCGCCGCGGTGGCGGCCGGTGTGCGGATCAGCCGGGCATCGGCATAGAGGGAATGGGTTTCGAGATTGGTCGCCAGCACGGTGCCGTTGCGGTCGACGATGTCGGCGCGCAGCAACGGCCTGCCGATGGCGGCGCTGCTGCGCGAGCGCTCGGCCGCGCTCTCGAACAGGCTGACCTTGACGAGTTGCGCCGACAAGGCCACGAAGCCCAGCGAAAACAGCGCCGCGCCCACCACCAGGCGGGTACGAGCGACTTCGAGCGCAGTCTTGCCGGCCCCTTCGAGGTGGATTGCGGGGGCTGCCATCAGCGCTGCTCTTCGCCGGCCTCGGCGAGGGTCGTCGCGGCCCAGGGCAGGTCGGAAATATTCACCACCTTTTCAGCGCCGAGAGGCACCAGGTCCAGATGCGTGCTGGCGAGCTCCGCGAGGCGGTCGGGGCGGTCGAGGAAGGCCCACTCCGCCTTGAGCACGTGGATGGCGTCCTGTTCAGCAGCGAGCTCGTTGGCCAGGCGGTTATGCTCCGCCTCAAGCGCCGCCACCTCGTATTTGAGCTGGTAGAGGGCGAGCGCCGCGGCGCCCAACAGAACCAGGGCAAGCGCTCCCGACAGGCGCATCATGCGGCGTCCCTCCAGGCCGCGGCCG
>CAZVDW010000225.1:0-4444 GCA_964625645.1 uncultured Rhodospirillaceae bacterium | reverse complement strand
ATGCCCGCTTCCGCGATGGCCAGGTCGATCCCAACGGCCTGGAGATCGAAGCCAGCTTCCTGTCGCTGGAAGTGGTCTGCGACTACGACGACGACGAGGACCCGCGCAGCCGCATGATCTTGGATATCGACCTGGTGGTGGGTGTGGAGCGCGGCCCGGCCGCCCTCGCCGAAGACGACCAGGTGCCCTATTTCGTGGCCCTGATCGGCCCCGACCGGCAGGTGGTCGAGCGCAGCCGCTTCGATGCCGCGGTGCCGGCACCCGTGCCGGGGCAGCTTTTCGTGCTCTCCGAGCCCGAGGAGATCCGCCTGGTCTTTCCCGCCGGGGCCGGCGTGGCGCCCTGGGAATACGAAGTGGTGGTGAGTTTCCTGCTCGACCGTGGCCAGTTGGAGTTTCAGCGCCGCAACCGGAATTGAGCGGCGCTTGACGTCGGCTGCCAAGGCCGTACACTTCGCCCATCCCTTGCGGGAGAGACCGGCCCCGTGCCGGCGCCGAAGGAGCAACCGCCCCGGAATCTCTCAGGCAAACGGACCGCTAGGGACGCACGACCTCTGGAAAGCAGGCATCGGCGCGGCAGGCGCCACAGCCTCACCGAAGGTGTAAGCCCCGCGCGGGTGAAGCTCTCAGGTTCCGAGACAGAGGGGGCACGGGTCACGGCACGCCGTGGCATCCCCTGGCTCGGAGGCACCAGTGAGCGAAAGCGATCAAGCTCCCAAGACGGATTTGCGGCGCACGCCCTTATATGCGCTGCACCGGTCGCTTGGCGCGCGCATGGTCGGCTTCGCCGGTTGGGATATGCCGGTGCAATATGGCGAGGGCATTCTGGCCGAGCACGCCCAGGTGCGCGACGCCGCCGGCCTGTTCGATGTCTGTCACATGGGACAGGCCTGGCTGGCCGCCGACGGCGATGTGGCGGAGGTGCTGGAGATGCTGGTGCCGGGCGACATTCGCGGCCTCGCGCCCGGGCGCATGCGCTATACCCTGCTGCTGGCCGAGGATGGCGGCATCATCGACGATTTGATGGTGGTGCGCCCGCCTGGGGGCGAGCGTCTGCTGCTTATCGTCAACGCGGCCAACGCGGCCGAGGATTACGCCCATATCAGTGAACGCCTGGGCGACAGCGGGAGCCTGGAGCCGGCCGCGGGTCTGGCCTTGCTCGCCTTGCAGGGCCCGGCCGCCGCGGCGGCGCTGGCGCGGCTTTGTCCGGCCGCCGCCGAGCTCGGCTTCATGGCCAATGCGCGGCTCGCCATCGACGGCGTGTCCTGCCTCATCTGCCGCTCGGGCTATAGCGGCGAGGACGGCTTCGAGATTTCCCTGGCCGACATTCGTGCCCGGGCCCTGGCGGAGCGCCTGCTGGCGCTGCCGGGCGTGGCGCCGGCGGGCCTCGGCGCACGTGATTCCCTGCGCCTCGAGGCGGGCTTGTGCCTGCACGGGCACGATATCGACCGCGGCACCGGCCCCGTCGAGGCAGGCCTCGCCTGGGCCATCGCCAAACGCCGCCGCGCCGAGGGCGGCTTCGTCGGCGCTGGCGCGGTGCTGGCAGCTCTGGCCGCCGGGCCGCAGCGCCGCCGCGTCGGCCTCAAGCCCGAGGGTCGCCGGCCGGCCCGCGAAGGCGCGGAGATCCTCGATCGTTTCGGCATGTCTGTCGGCCGCATCACCAGCGGCGGCTTTTCGCCCACCTTGGCGGTACCGGTGGCGATGGGATACGTCGCCGCCGAGCATGCCGAGCCCGGAACCTCGCTGCGCCTCGACGTTCGCGGCAAGGCCGTCGCGGCGACGATCGTGCCGTTGCCTTTCGTACCCCATCGTTATCACCGAACCTAACCTTACGGAGACAAGTCCCATGGCCGAGCGCAAATATACCGACGAGCACGAGTGGATCGAAATGGATGGCGATGTCGCCACCGTCGGCATTTCCGATTACGCCCAGGAGCAGCTAGGCGACATCGTCTTCATTGAGCTGCCAGAGACCGGCAAGAGCTTCGCCCAGGGCGACGAGGCGGCGGTGATCGAATCGGTAAAAGCCGCCAGCGAGCTCTTCGCGCCGGTCGACGGCGAGGTCGTGGCCATCAACGACACCCTGGTCGAGGCGCCCGAGACCATCAACAAGGATGCCTTCGGCGCCGGCTGGTTCATCCGCTTGCGCATTACCGACCCGAGCCAGCTCGACGGGTTGATGGACGCCGACGCCTACAAGACTTTCACCGACGGGCTTGGCTGAGCGTGCGCTTTCTGCCGCTGACCGATGCCGATCGCGCGGCCATGCTGGAGGCGATCGGGGTCTCCGGCATCGATGAGCTCTATCGCGACGTGCCCGAAGCCGTGCGTCGCACCGGATTGGACGAGTTGCCGCCGCCGGCCGGCGAGCTCGAGGTGAGCCGCGCCATCGGCGCCCTTGCGGCGCAGAATCTCGGCAGCGAAGCGGCGCCGGCCTTTCTTGGTGCCGGTGCCTATCGCCACCACGTGCCCGCCGCGGTCGATGCGCTGATCCAGCGCGGCGAGTTCCTCACCGCCTACACGCCCTATCAGCCGGAGATCAGCCAGGGCACCTTGCAGGCGATGTTCGAGTTCCAGACCCAGGTGGCGCTGATCACCGGCATGGAGGTGGCCAACGCCTCCATGTATGACGGCTCTACCGCTTGCGCCGAGGCGGTGCAGATGGCCTGCCGGGCGACCAGGCGCAAGCGCGTGTTGCTCTCCGGCGGCCTGCATCCCCATTGCGTCGAGGTGGTCGAAACCCTGGCGCGTTTCACGGACGTCGAGGTGCAGCGCATGACTGCCTCGCCGCCGCTGCCGGGGGCAAGCCATGGCACGGCCTTTCTCGAAGGCCAGATCAATAGCGGGACCGCCTGCGTGGTGGTGCAACAGCCCGACGTCTTCGGCCTGCTGCGCGATTTCTCCGGCCTCGCCGAGGCCTGCCATGCGGCGGGCGCGCTGCTCGTGGTGGCGGTGTTGGAGCCGGTCTCCCTCGGCGCGGTGGCGGCACCCGGCGACTATGGCGCCGATATCGTCGTCGGCGAGGGCCAGGGGCTCGGTGTCGGGCTCAATTTCGGCGGCCCCTATGTCGGGCTCTTCGCGACTCACGAACGATTGGTGCGGCAAATGCCGGGTCGGCTGGTCGGCGAGACCGTCGATGCCGATGGCGAGCGCGGCTGGGTGCTGACCCTGAGCGCCCGCGAGCAGCACATCCGCCGCGCCAAGGCGACGAGCAACATCTGCACCAATTCGGGCCTCTGCGCGCTGGCCTTTTCCATCCACATGAGCCTGCTCGGCGAAGACGGCTTCAGGCGTCTGGCGACGCTCAACCACGCCAAGGCAGTGGCGGCCGCCGAGCGCCTCGACGCCATCGCCGGTGTCGAGCTTCTCACCGGAGCCTTTTTCAACGAGTTCGCCTTGCGCTTGGCGCGTCCTGCCGTTGGCGTCGTCGACAAGCTGGCGACCAAGGGCATTCTCGCCGGGGTGCCAGCGGCGCGCCTGTTTCCTGAGCGCGAGGACCTTGACGACATTCTTCTCGTCACGGTGACCGAGATGAACGACGAGAGCGACATCGACAAGCTGGCCGTGGCGCTGACCGCGCTGATGGCAAGGGCGCTGGCATGAGCGCCAGCATGAGCGGCGCCGGCACGGTCACGGGCAACCGCGCCCTCGATATCGCCGAGCCGCTGATCTTCGAGCAGGGCGAGGCCGGGCGCTCGGGCGTCGATCTGGCCGCGCCGCCCGAAGTGGCGAGCCGGCTCGGCGGGCTCGAGCGACAAGGCGAGATCGGCCTGCCGGGGCTCTCGGAGCCGCAGGTGGTGCGCCACTACACGCGCCTCAGCCGCAACAATTTCGGTATCGATAGCGGCTTCTATCCGCTCGGCTCATGCACCATGAAGCACAATCCGCGCATGAACGAGGGGCTGGCGCGCCTCCCGGGCTTCGCCGATCTGCATCCGCTGCAGCCGGCCTCGACCATCCAGGGCGCGTTGCAGCTTATCGACACCCTGGCGCTGTGGCTGAAGACGCTCACGGGCATGCCGGCGATCGCCATGGCGCCGGCCGCGGGTGCGCAAGGAGAGCTTTGCGGCATCATGGCGATCCGCGCCTGTCTCGAAGCCCGCGGCGATGCGCGAAAAGTGGTGCTGGTGCCGGATTCTGCCCATGGCACCAACCCGGCCACGGCGGCGGCCTGCGGTTATGCCATCGACACCGTGCCGGACGGCGGCGACGGCCGCATCGACCGGGCGGCGCTGGAGGCGCGGCTTGGTGACGACGTAGCGGCGATCATGCTGACCAACCCCAACACCTGCGGGCTGTTCGAGCGCGATATTGTCGAGATCGCCGCCGCTGCCCACGAGGCCGGTGCGCTGTTCTACTGCGATGGCGCCAATCTCAACGCCATCATGGGCCGCGTGCGCCCGGGCGATCTTGGCGTCGACGCCATGCATTTCAATCTGCACAAGAC
>CAZVDW010000224.1:0-1735 GCA_964625645.1 uncultured Rhodospirillaceae bacterium | reverse complement strand
TTCGTAATAGCGGATGGTTTCTATCTTGCAGCCCGACCGGCGCGACATCTCGCCGATGGTGAATTCCGCACCGCCGTTAGCCATGGCCTGCTCCCGAACATGTGATGATGCTTGCCTTGAGTCTGTAGTCAGTACAGGGTTGATATTAGTGCGACAAGGCGATTTTTAGCGTTACAGGAAACGGGTTATGGCAATCGCGGAACTTGATTCCCACCCCTCCGTCACCCTCCGCCCCGGCGTCGAGATGCCGGACTGGTCGGCGGTGACCTCGCCGCGCGCCGAAGAGGCGCTGGCGGCGATCGTCAAGCTGTTCCGTTTTGCCGATGGCTTCGCCGATTACGGGCCTGAGGAAGATCTCGTCCGGCGCACGCTGATCGCCTTTTACGGCGAATCGGGGCGGGTGCCGAGCGCTGTCGAAATCGCCGTCGCTGCGCGGCTCGAGCAAGCTGAGACCGAGGCCGCGCTCGAAGCCTTGCGGGCCCGCGACCTGGTGGTGCTCGACGATGAGAGCGGCGCCATCACGGGCGCCTATCCGTTCACCGAGCGCGACACCGGCCACCGGGTCAGGCTCGGGCCGGTGACGCTGAACGCGATGTGCGCGGTCGATGCGCTCGGCGCCGGCGCGATGTTCGCCCGCGACTGCGAAATCGATTCGACCTGCCGCCAATGCGCAGCGCCGATCCGCGTCACCACGGCCGGCAATGGCGAGGATTTGGAGATCGCCGAACCGGAAGGCGCCATGGTTTGGAACGGAATTTATTACCAGGGCCAGGCGGCGACGTCGCTATGCACGGTGATCGCCTTTTTCTGCACGCCCGAGCATTCCGAGCAATGGCTCGACGGGCGCGACAATACGGAAGGCTATCGCTTGACCATCGGCGAGGCGCTGGAAGTCGGCAAGGCGATCTTCCGCCCCGTCCTTAACAGGGCCTAAAGAAGATAACATGACTATGGTCGAGCTTTATTCCACCGTCACCTGCCCGCAATGCGGCGGCCGGCAGAAAGAGAAAATGCCGACCGACGCCTGCCTGTTTTTCTTCGACTGCCCGGCCTGCGGCGAGCGCCTCAAACCGCTGGCCGGCGATTGCTGCGTTTTCTGTTCTTACGGCGACGTCAAATGCCCGCCGATTCAGCAGGGCAAAGACAGTTGCGTCGCGTGAATACCGGCGGCGGAGTGGACGGCGCATGATGCGCTCGGCCCTCCAAGAGACGGCGTCGGCGCTTGGCCTGATCATGCGCCAGCGCGGCTATCGCCGTCTCGCGCTCGGCATGTTTGTGCCCATGCTGGCGCTCTATCTTTTCATGCTGCCTTCGGCCTTTACCGGCGGCAGCATCGGCCTCGTTTCGCTGCGCTATCTCAACGCCGAGCTGGCGATATTCTCGGTTCTGCTGGCGGCCCTCTTAAGCCTCAGCCTGACGCTCAACATATATGCCTTCCGCTCGAGCGCGCGGCGCAAGGGGGGTGTACTCACCCTCGGCGCCCTGGCTTCGAGCCTGCTGCCGAGCACGCTTTGTTGCACGCCCGTGGTGCCGACGATCCTCGCCTTCGTCGGCGCTTCGGCGCCGCAGGTATTCGGCATGTCGGGCCGGGTGCAGGGCTTCATCGCCGCCTATGAGACCGGCTTTCTCATTCTCGCCTCGATCTTGCTACTGGTGTCGCTGCGTCTCGCGGCCAAATCGGTGATGGGATATTGCCCGCTGCCGATTCGAGATGCTCAACCGGATGGAATGCGCT
>CAZVDW010000223.1:0-2601 GCA_964625645.1 uncultured Rhodospirillaceae bacterium | reverse complement strand
AGCCTGAGAAACAATCCGCCGCTTCTCCTCGTCGCTCCAAAACCGCCGCCGCTTCCCCATGCCAATCCCCGCAATAGTGTCCATCAACCATAATGGACACCATCACACTAAGAACAGGCGGCCGAGGCCGGACGCTTACGCTGGAGCGTGTGTAATTCCTGTGAAATCATGCATGGATGTTTCGAGAATGTTCCGGACCTCATCACTGACTGTCGAGCGCCGTAACCGCTTGAAATTCATACGATAACGGCACTCACAGAACCGGGCAGAATGTTGCCTGGAAGGACTTAAAATCCCGAGGCCGTAAAGGCCGTGCCGGTTCGAGTCCGGCAGCGGGCACCACTCCTTTTTGTTACGCCGCCAGCTTGCAGGCGCTGCTGATCTCGGCGATATGCCTGTGGTCTGTGCCGCAGCCGCCGCCGAGGACGTTGATGTGGCCGAAGCGCTTGAGGAGGGCGCCGTAGTCGGCGGCCAGGGCCAGCGGGTCGCCGGCGTCGAGCTCGGTGGAATTGTCGAGCTCGGCGTGGCTGAGGCACGACGCGTTGGCGCGCAGGCCGCGCACGCGGGCCATCCAGGCGCTGTCGCTGAGCTGGCCGGCGAAGTGGCTGGTATGGGCGCAGTTGAGCATGTAATAGGCCGGCGCGGCGGCCGTGGCATCATCGACCTCGGTGATGGCTTCGGCCAGGCTCTGTCCGGTCGGTAGGCGGCCATCGGTCTCCACGGTAAAGGAAATGGCCGCGGGGATGCCGGCATTGGCTGCCGCCCGCGCGACGCCGATCGCCTCGGGCACATTGGTCATGGTCAGCGCGCCTACCATGTCGGCCTCGGTGCTCGCGAAGACCCCTATCTGCTCGGCGTGGTAGGCCTCGGCCTCGCGCGCGCTCATGATCTCGCCGGGGTCGTAGCCGTCGCCGCGCGGGCCGACGCAGCCGCTGATCACCATCGGGCTTTGCGGCGCCTCGAGGCGGTCGCGGCATTCGGCCATCAGCTCGATGGCCTCGCGGTTGACGGCGGCCAGCGCCGCGGCCGAATAGCCGAGCTTGTCGCCCCAGTCCCGGCTCGCGCGCCAGGTCGGGCTCTCGAAAATGAAACCGCTGCCGTCGTTGCGCGCGATCGCGGCATAGGTCTCGAAGTATTCGCGTATGGCCTGCTTGCCGGCCTCGTCGCGAAGCAGGTCGAAGGCGGCAAAATGCGGCAGCTCGAAGTCCTGGTGAAAAATCAGAGTTGTCTCCATGCCGCCATCGGTGAGGAACGTGGCACCGTCCAGCTGCGGCAGATGTCTGCGATATTTCGCCATGATCAGGGATCCTTCCTTGCATCCGTTGCCTGGGACAAAGACTGGCGTATCTCGTCGACCCGGGCTAGACCACCCGTGGTGCCGTGGGGGGATTTATTTTTTCCTATATATCAATTGGTTAGTTGACTTCGATAGGGCGTCTGTGAAGCACCTCACTGGCCGGCTTGACCTATGGTACAGTTGGAAACTGGACAGTTGGGGACGGGTGGATGACAGCAGTGGCAACCAAGCGTGGTAGCGACACGCGCGAGAAGCTGCTCGAGGTAGCCGAGCGGGCGGTGCTGGAAAAAGGCTTCGCCGCGACCTCGATCGAGGAGCTGATCAGCGCGGTCGGCATCACCAAGAGCGGCTTCTTCTATCATTTTGCTGACAAAGGCGAGCTCGCCAAGGCCTTGCTGCAACGCTACATCGACCGCGAGGACGTGCTGCTCGACGACCTGTTTCGGCGCGCGCACGAGTTGAACGAGGATCCGTTGCACGGCTTTCTCGTTGGCCTCAAGATGCTCGCCGAGATGATGGCCGACCTGCCGCAAGGCCATCCGGGCTGCCTGGTCGCCTCGTTCTGCTATCAGGAGAACCTGTTCAACAGGGACGTGCGCGAGCTCAACCGAGATGCCGTGCTGCGCTGGCGCCAGCTCTTCCGCCGCCATTTCGAGGTCATCGCCGAGACATACCCGCCGCGCGTCGATGTCGACCTCGAGGCGCTCGCCGACATGGTCTCGGCACTGGTGGATGGCGGCATCATCCTGTCGAAGGTGGTGCGCGACAAAGCAGTGCTGCCGCAACAGATCCTGCTCTACCGCGAGTTTGTGCGTGGAGTTTTTCTCGGGACGTGAAGCCTGCGTTCGCCGTCGGTCGCATTGACGTGGTGGCCGCGACGGGCAATGCTGGTTTGCGAGGCAGGCTAAACTGGGACGGATGGTGGTCATGACCTCTGATCGAGAGGCAAGTGGCGACTGGGCTGGCGCCGCAAGAGACGATGGCGCTTCGGTTGGCATGACCGTGATCGGTATTACCGCAGCCATCGCCGCGGCAACATTTATCTTCGACCTCAGCCTTCCGCTGGGTGTTGCCGGTGGCGTGCCATATGTGGCGCTGGTCCTGATGGGTATCTGGTTCAAGCAGGCCCGGCACATATACGTTTTGGCCGTTCTGGGATCGGCGCTGACCGTTGTCGGCTATCTGACGTCTCCGAGCGGCGGCGTCTTTTGGGTCGTCATCACCAACCGTGCACTGGCCCTGTTCGCCATCTGGGTGACAGCCTTCCTCATCGCCTCGCGCAAGACATACGAGGTTGAGCTCGT
>CAZVDW010000222.1:0-3008 GCA_964625645.1 uncultured Rhodospirillaceae bacterium | reverse complement strand
TCAGGCGACTTCCTGCTGTTGCGCCCGGCCGATCCGGCGCGCGCCAACCGCCGTTTGCTCTACGAGGTGGGAAACCGCGGTGGCGTCGGCATGCTGAGCTTCTTCAACGAAGGCGAAAGAGGCAACGATCCGCAAAGCCTCGCCCATGCCGGCAACGGCTTTCTCTTCGCACAAGGCTACACGCTGTTGTGGAGCGGCTGGAACTGGGATGTGCTGGAAGGCGAGGGGCGCCTGCAAATCGAGTTGCCCCTGGCCGAAGGCATCGAGGGCTGGCTCTCGGCCGAGATCACGGTCAAGGAGCGCGAGGCGAGCCAGCCGGTGGCCTGGGGCAATTCGCGCGGCTATGCGGTGCTTGAGGTCGACCAGGCCGATGCCAGGCTCAGCGTGCGCGAGCGCCAGGGCGACGCGCGCCGCGAGATCCCGCGCGCCCAATGGCGCTTCGCCCGCGACGAGGGCGGCGAGCCGGTCGCCGATGCCACCCACATCTGGCTGCAAGGCGGCTTCGACCCTGGCCTGCTCTATGAGGTGGTCTACCGCTCGCGCCCCGTGGTCGTCGGCCTCGGGCTGGCGGCGATCCGTGACGCCATGTCCCACTTCCGTGGCCAGGAGGGTATCGACCACGCCCTGATCTTCGGCATCTCCCAGTCGGGCCGCGTGATCAGCCATATGGTGTGGCAGGGCTTCCACATGGACGAGGCGGGCGGCATGGCCTTTGACGGGGCGCTGATCCATGTCGGCGGCGCCGGCAAGGGCAGCTTCAACCATCGCTTCGCCCAGACCACGCGCCACGGCAGCCCCCACGAGGACCATCAGTACCCGGCCGACTTCTTTCCTTTCACCACCGTACCGCAAGTCGATCCGCTGAGCGGCGCCGAAGGCAGCCTGCTCGCGCGCGCAAGGGCGCTCGGGCAGGTGCCCAAGCTGGTCTTCACCAATACCGGCGGCGAATACTGGACGCGCTCGGCCTCTCTGCTGCACACCGATGTGGCCGGCGAGACGGACATCGGTCTTGCCGATGAGGCCAGGCTCTACGTCTTCGCAGGTGCGCAGCACGGCAGCTGGCTGATTCCCCATCGCGCCTGGTTCGAGAACTGCATCAACCCCCTCGACCACCGCCCGCCCATGCGCGCTCTTTTGCTGGCGCTCGATGCTTGGGCGACGGCCGGCGAGGCGCCGCCACCGAGCGCCTATCCGCGCCTGGATGCGGGCAAACTCGGCACCCTCGATGAATGGCGCGCGGCCTTCCCCGTCATTCCCGGCCTGCGCCTGCCCGTGGTCAATCTGCGCCCGCCGCGCCTTGAGATGGGGCCGCGTTGGGCCGAGGGCATCATCGATACCGTGCCGTCCGGCTTCGGCCCGGCATACGAGACCCGCGTCAGCCTGCCTGACGCGGACGGCATCGCCCGTGGCGGCATCCGCCTGCCCGCCGCCGCCGTGCCGCTCGGCACCTATACGGGCTGGAACCTGCGCCGGCCGCGCTTCGGCGCCGGCGACCAGATCGACCGCTGGGTGGGCTCGTTCCTGCCCTTCGCCCATAACGAGGCCGCGCGCCAGGCGGCCGGCGACCCGCGGCCCTCGCTCGCCGCCCGCTACGCCGACCGCGCGGCTTACGAAAGCGCCGTCGCCAGCGCGGCGCAAGCCCTGGTCGCCCGCCGCCTGTTGCTCTCTGCCGACGCCGCCGCCATCAGCGCCCGCTTGGGCGCCTTCTACGACCGCGTCATGGCGCACGACCCGGCCGACGCGTCGTGCGCCTATCTCGCCCCCTAGCCGGACACCGGCGACAAACACCGGCGACAAACATCGGCGACAGTTTACTTTTTGTCGGTGTTATATGCGTAAAATCAATATGGTATGAGAGAAATAGGGAATCCGGTGGCGGCGTGTTATCGATTTCCATGTGGCAGAAAACGATATTCAATAACCAATTGATAAGTCATAGAGATTTACTGAAAAAAGTAAACTGTCTCCGTTTATGATAATGAGTTGTGGCGGTGTTGGGTTACAGCCGGCTTTGCTTGCGCTCGGCGGCCCTTGGCAGGTCGGCGAGGCGGGCGAGGTCGTCGGTCTCGAACAGGGCCGGGTCGCGCAGGTAGTCGAGCAGCATGCCGGTGACGTCGTCGCCCCAGAACAGCTCGTCGGCGAGCGCGAAGGTGGGGATGCCGAAGACGCCACGGGCGATGGCGCCATCGGTGTTGTGGCGCAGGCCCTGCTTGTTGGCGGGATCGTCGATGCGCGCCGCCAGGTCGCCGATGCCGAGCGTCGTTGCCAGCCGTTCGAGGCTTTCCGGCTCCTGGCCATCCTCGCCGCTGCCCCAGACGTGGCGGAAGATGCTGCGCACCGCACCGATCTCTCCGCCGAGCGACACCGTGAGCCGCAACAGCGCCAGCGGGTTGAAGGGGTGCCGTGGCGGGGTCTTGAAAGGCACGCCGCGCCGGGCCGCCAGCCAGTGGCAATAGCGGTAGGTCTGGCGCCGCTTGGCGGGGATCTCGGCCGGTCCCATGTTGCCCCAATGGCCGAGCAGCCCGGCAAACAGCACCGGCACGGGCCGAATGACCAGGTCCTCCGGCAGGCAGGCGGAATTCTCCAGCTGCAGATAGGCGTAGGGCGAGACGTAATCGAAATACCAGTCCGCGTGCCGTGTCATGTCTCTCTCCGCCAATCCCGTATACCAATCCTTAAGGGCCTCGGGCTATGATCGCGCCATGTCGAGAACCGAAAAAGCCCTAACCGTGACCTGTGCCGCGCTGCTGTTGCTGCTTGGCGGCTGCAACGATCGCGATGTCACCTCGATCGAGAACGGGCTGTGGAAGATGTTCGCCGGCCACCCCAAGCCGATCATCCTCGACGCACCGGCGCCGCCGGTCTATTGCATCCGCACCCTCGGCGGTCCCGAATGCTACGCCGAGCCCGTCGCCGACGATCGCGCCGCAGCCATCCGCTAAGGCAATTCGGCCGTCACCTCGATCTCGATCAGAAAATCCGGCCGCATGAAGCGCGAAACCTCGATC
>CAZVDW010000221.1:0-1856 GCA_964625645.1 uncultured Rhodospirillaceae bacterium | reverse complement strand
GGGCCTTGCCAACGAAGAAGGGCAGAAGCGCCTGAAAGCCATGGTCGAGCTTGCCAACCTGACCCGCACCGGCTTCATCAACGGTGACATCTCCACGGTGATGTCGCCGCGCACCGTGATCACCTGGGCCGAAAATGCCGAGATCTTCGACGACTTCGCCTTCGGCTTCCGTGTCACGTTTCTCAATAAGTGCGATGAAAGCGAGCGCCCCGTGGTGGCGGAATATTATCAGCGCTGCATGGGCGAAGAGCTCAAGGAGAGCGCTGTCAATTTGTTGGTAGCCTAAGGCGGGTCGTCACGTGTCCGGGTCCGGCGAGCGTAGGTCCGAGGCGTTCAAGCGTGCGGTGGCAAGCACTGCGCGGGCCATCGCCGTGGACAGCGAGCTCGAGGTCAGCTTCGGCGCCAATGCGGCGCGGCTCGACGGCGAGCGTGCCATGCTCAGGGCGCCATCGCGGGAGCTGAGCCCGGACGAGATCGGCGAGCTGCGCGGCGAAGCCGATGCGCTGGCTTTGCGCAAGCGCCATCACAATGCCACCGTGCACAATTCGAGGCGCCCGCCGGGACAGGTCGCACAGGCCATTTACGATGGTCTGGAACAGGCGCGTTGCGAGGCCATCGGCGCGCGCAGCATGCGGGGCGTGGCCGACAATCTCGATGCCGCGGTGGCCAGCCGCTGCGAGAACCTGCGTCTCGACCAGATCGTCCACAAGGATGATGCGCCGATCCACGAGGTGATCACGCTGCTGGCACGCGAAAAGCTCATGGGCAGCGCGCCGCCGGAGAGTGCGCAGCGGGTCTGCGATATGTGGCGGCCGTGGCTGGAAGAGCGCGCGGCGGACGATTTCGATGCCCTGGCCGGCGAATTGCGCGACCAGGCCGGCTATGCCAGGCAGATGCGCAAGCTCATCGCCCATCTCGAATTCGCCGACGAGGCCGAGAACGAGCCCTCCGCCATGGAGGGCGATCCCGGCGACGACGATGCCGACGATGAGGATTCCGAAGCCCAGGGCGAAGGCGAGGGCTCGGACCAGCCGGTCGAGATGGAAGGTTCGGCCGGCGAAGACTCGGACGATTCCGATGCCGACGATGTTGCCGAGGTCGACGTCGAAGGCGTCGATGAGGCCAGCATGGACGGCGACGACGAGGCGCCCGCCGAGGGCGAGCCCTGGCGCCCGCCCTATGACCAGTCCAACCGCCGCCTGCCGGCCTATCACGCCTATAACGAAGACTTCGACGAAATGGTCGAGGCCGGAGAATTGTGCGAGCCCGATGAGCTGACGCGTCTGCGTGGTCATCTCGACCAGCAGCTCGCCAGCATGCAGGGCGTCATCACGCGTCTCGCCAATCGCTTGCAAAGGCGCCTGATGGCCAAGCAGTTGCGCTCGTGGGAGTTCGATCTCGACGAGGGCATTCTCGATACGGCGCGGCTCGCGCGCGTCGTCACGAGCCCGACCTATCCGCTGTCCTACAAGCAGGAGAAGGAGACCACCTTCCGCGACACGGTGGTCACGCTGTTGATCGACAATTCCGGCTCCATGCGTGGGCGGCCGATCTCGGTGGCGGCGATGAGCGCCGACATTCTGGCGCGCACCCTCGAGCGCTGCGCGGTAAAGGTCGAGATTCTCGGCTTTACCACCCGGGCCTGGAAAGGTGGCCGGGCGCGTGAAAAGTGGCTGGCGGAAGGTAAGCCGGCTAATCCGGGACGTTTGAACGAATTGCGCCACATCGTCTACAAGGCGGCGGACACACCGTGGCGGCGGGCGCGCAAGAATCTCGGCCTCATGCTGCGCGAAGGCCTGCTCAAGGAGAACATCGACGGCGAGGCGCTGCTCTGGGCCCATCAGCGCCTTTTGGCG
>CAZVDW010000220.1:0-2980 GCA_964625645.1 uncultured Rhodospirillaceae bacterium | reverse complement strand
CCGAGCTTTTGTTGCTGCTGATTCTGTTCTTCGGCGGCACCATGGCGTTGCAGAGGATCTTCGAGCTCCTGGGCCATGACGAATATGTCGAGGTCAGCGCTTTCGGGGCCGGGGTGGCGACGCTGGGGTTTGTTTTCGGCGCTTATGCCACCGAGGTCTTCCGCGGTGCCATCCTGGCCGTGCCGCCGGGCCAGATCGACGCCGCCCGGGCCGTCGGCATGGGCCGCGTGCTGCGGTTTCGGCGCATCCTCTTGCCCCAGGTTTGGCGTTACGCGCTACCGGGGCTGGGCAACCTGTGGATGGTGCTGCTCAAGGACACGGCCCTGATCTCTGTAGTCGGGCTCGACGAGATCATGCGCAAGGCCAGCATCGCCGCCGGGGCGACGCGAGAGCCGTTTACCTTCTATGCCGCGGCGGCGCTGATCTTTCTCGGTCTGACCGTGGTCTCGATGGCCGCCCTGCAATACTCCGAGAACCGCGCCGGCCGCGGCTTCGGCAAGCTCTAGGGGGTGGCGGTGGATTTCGAGCTCATGGTGACGTCCATTCCCAGGCTGCTGGAAGGCGCCGTGGTGACGCTGCAACTGGTGTCGCTGTCGCTGATCCTGGGCATGATGCTGGCCTTGCCCCTGGCGCTCTGTCGGGTGTCGCGCCATCGCCTGCTGTGGATGCCGGTCTATGGCTATATCTTCTATTTTCGCGGCACGCCGCTGTTGGTGCAGATCTTCCTGACCTACTACGGCCTGGGCCAGTTCGAAGCGGTGCGCGAGAGCTTCCTCTGGCCCGTGCTGCGCGAGGCCTATTGGTGCGCCATCATCGCCTTTACGCTCAACACCGCGGCCTACACGGCCGAGATCCTGCGGGGCGGCATTCTGGCGGTACCGGCTGGCGAGATCGAGGCGGCGCGGGCCATGGGCATGTCGCGCCTTTTGCTCTATCGCCGCATTATCCTGCCTCGGGCCATGCGCATGGCGCTGCCGGCCTATGGCAACGAAGTGATCCTGATGCTCAAGGCCAGTGCGCTGGCCAGCACCATCACGTTGTTGGACCTGACCGGTGTGGCCCGGGTGATCGTGGCCCGCAGCTTCGCACCTTATGAGCTGTTTTTGACCGCCGGCGTTATCTATCTGCTCATGACCTTCGCCGTGACGCGCGCCGTCCGCGAGGCCGAGTACCGTCTCAGCCCCCACCTGCGGCCGCCTCCGCTGTAGCCAAGAATCAGCTTGTTTGTTTGGTGGAGCGGGCCTCGGCGATGCGCCGCAAGAGCGCCTCCATGTGGGCTGCCGGCAGGGGTTCGGAATAGAGGAATCCCTGGGCCTCGTCGCAGTTGTACTGCTTGAGGCGCGCCAGTTGCTGCGGCGTCTCGACACCCTCGGCCACCACCGTCAGGCCGAGCTTGCCGGCCATGGCAATGACGGCCTCGACGACCGCGGTGTCACTCTGCTCCGAGGTCATCTTGGCGATGAACGAGCGGTCGATCTTGACGGCCTTGATGGGCAGCCGGGTGAGGTAGCTGAGCGAGGAATAGCCGGTGCCGAAATCGTCGATCGAGAAGCTGACGCCGCGCACCGCCAGGCGCTCCATCGTGGCGATAACGGTGCCCACGTCACGGATCAGCGAACTCTCGGTGATCTCCAGGTTCAGGTGGCGGCCCTCGAGGCCGGTATCAATGAGGATCTTCTCGACCTTGTCGGCGAAGTCCGGGTCGTGCAGTTGGTGGCTGGAGACATTGACGCCGATGCAGCCCACGTCGAGGCCTGAATCCAGCCAGACCTTGGCCTGGCGGCAGGCCGTGCCGAGCGCCCAGTCGCCGATCGGGCCGATGCTGTGGGCCTGTTCGGCCAGGGCGATGAATTTCTCCGGCGGCACCGACCCCAGATCCTCATGCCACCAGCGCGCCAGCGCCTCGATGCCGGCGATGCGCCGATCCTTGAGCGTCACCTTGGGTTGGTAGACCAACTCCAGCTCGCCCCGCTCGACGGCCTTGCGCAGCGCCAGCTCGAGCTCGAAGCGTTCGTCCGCGGCGCGTTTCATGTCGGGGGTGCAGAAATGGTAGCGCTCGCCACCTTCGCGCTGCGAGCGGAACAGTGCGGCGCTGGACTGCCTCAGCAGGGTTTCGGCGTCGGCGCCGTCGAAGGGGTAGACACTGATGCCGATACTGGCCGTCAGGTGGGTCTCGCGGCCCTCGGCCTCGAGCGGCCGGGCAAAGGCGGCCAGAATGCTTTGCGCGGCGCCGATCACCTGGTTGAGGTCGCGCGCCGCCGGGATCAGCACCACAAACTGGTCGACACCGAGGCGGGTGATGGTGGTGTCGGGTCCGCTGCCTGCCAGCAGCCGTTCGGTCACCAATTGGTAGGCGTCGTCGCTGTCGTCACGGCCCACCACGTTGTACATCAACTCGAAGCGGTCGAGGCCGACCAGCAGCACCGCCGCCAGACCGCCGTCGCGGTCCGAGCGCCCGGCGGCGGCGCGCAATTGGCCGCGAAAGTGGACCAGACCGCTGAGTTCGCCGAGGCCCTGGTGGATGCTCTCCTCGGCATTGGCGACCGTGGCCGGCTGCGACGCGGGGCGACAAAGTTCCCGCTCGGCGATGGCGGCCAGGCGTTCCAGGCGCTGGCGCTGGCGCTCGCCGAAAGGGCGGTTGCCGCGATCCGCCAGGGCCACGGCGCCCAGCGGCCGGCCGGCGCTATCGTGCAGCGGCAGACCGACGAAGAAACCCAAATCCGCCGTCGCTCCAGCTTCCCCGCCGGGCGCTGACAACACCATCTCGTCGTTGCGCAAGACCCGGGCGATGAGGTCGCTCAGTGGCGGCAGCACCGTCGCATCGACGCCTTGGGCGCCCTTGAAGCAGAGCCCGCCGCCCTCGGCCACGGCAAAGCCGGCGATCGGCATGTCGAAGATGTCGGCGGCCAACGCCGTCAAACGCTCGAAGTGGTCCTCGCCCGCGCGGAACGACAGTTCGGCGCCGCTCGCGGCATTCTCG
>CAZVDW010000219.1:0-1878 GCA_964625645.1 uncultured Rhodospirillaceae bacterium | reverse complement strand
GCCGCAGCCGTCAAGGCGGTCGGCGACGTAATGGGCCGTGGTCTGGCCGTCGACGGTCGCCGGCAGGGCCAGAATCACTTCCGTGACGGCAGCCTCGCCCGCGCGCGCGGCCAGGCGCGCGATGGACAGATCCTCCGGGCCGATGCCGTCGAGCGGCGACAGCACGCCGCCGAGCACGTGGTAGCGGCCGCGATAAAGGCCGGAGCGCTCCAGCGCCCAGAGATCGGCAACGTCCTCGACCACGCAAAGCTGGCCGCCATCGCGGCGTTCGTCGGCACAGATGGTGCAGGGATCGGCACTGTCGAGATTGCCGCAGCGGGCGCAGGCGTGAACCGCGCTGTCGGCCTCGGCGAGCGCCGCCGCCAGCGGCCGCAGCAAGGTCTCGCGCTTGTCGAGCAGCGCCAAGGCGGCGCGCCGGCCCGAGCGCGGCCCGAACCCCGGCAGGCGTGCCAGGGCCTGGACCAGTTGCTCGATTTCCGGCCCGGCCATGAGGTGTCTCAGAACAGCTTGAGGCCGGGCGGCAGCGCCAGGCCGCCGGTGACGTCCTTCATTTGCTCCGCGGCCAGAGCCTCGGCCTTGGCGCGGGCGTCGGAGCAGGCCGCCACGACGAGGTCTTCGAGCACGCCGATCTCGGCGGGATCGGCAAGCGCGGGATCGATGCGCAAGCGCTTGAGCTCGCCCTTGGCGGTCATCGTCGCGCTGACCAGACCGGCACCGGACGCCCCTTCGACTTCTATCTCGGCCAGCTTTTCCTGCATCGCTTCCATGCGCGACTGCATCTCCTGGGCCTGCTTCATCAGATTGCCGAGATTCTTCATTCGCCGATTACTCCTTGTCGCTGGCGTGGCGCACGGTGGCGCTGGTCGGATCGATCTCGGCGCCGGGGAAGGCGTCGAGCACCTGGCGCACCAGCGGGTCGTGGGCCAATTCCTCAAGGCGCTGGCGCAGCGCTTCATCGTCGCGCTCGGCCAGGCTGGGCTCGCCGGCCTCGTTCGAAAGCGCCACCACCCAGCGCTCGCCGGTCCAGGTCCCGAGATGCGCGGCCACGTTGGCGGCGAGATCACCTGGTGCGTTTTCCGTAACACGCAGCTCGATGCGCCCCGGCTGGTAGCGCACCAGATGAACGTCGTGCACGAGGTTGGCGAACAGCACCGGCTCGCGCATGGCTTCGAACAGGGCGACGGCGGCGGTGAAGTCTTGCGGCATCTGCGCCGTCGGGCCGGGCGCGGGCGCCGTTGGCGCGGCGGCTTGGGGCGCCGCCGCGCCGCCCTGGCCTTGCAGCTTGCGCACCAGATCCGCCGGATTGGGCAGATCGGCGGCATGGGCCAGGCGCACCAGCACCATCTCGACCGCCGACAGCGGCGCCGGGGCGTCCTGCGCCTCGCGCAGTCCCTTGAGCAATATCTGCCAGCAGCGCGCCAGGTCGGGCACGCCGAGGCGCTCGGCAAGGGCCGCGCCCCGCACCCGCTCGGCTTCGGGCAGGCCCGGGTCCGTGGCGGCGTCCGGGGTCACCTTGAGGCGGGTCAGCCAATGGCTGAGGTCGAGCATGTCGCGCAGCACCACCACCGGGTCGGCCCCGGCGCGGTACTGCTCGCCGAGCAGATCGAGGGCTGCCGGCAGACGACCGCCGAGCACGGCCTCGGCCAGGTCGAAGACGCGCTCGCGATCGGCCAGCCCCAGCATGTCGCGCACGGCCTCAGCCTCGACCGTTGCCCCCGCGGCATCGCCGATGGCCTGGTCGAGCAGGGACAGGCCGTCGCGCACCGAGCCGTCGGCGGCGCGGGATATCAGCGCCAGCGCATCCGCCGACACCGTGGCCGATTCCCGCTCGGCGATGCGCCCGAGATGGTTGGAGAGCATCTCGGCGTCGACGCGGCG
>CAZVDW010000218.1:0-3278 GCA_964625645.1 uncultured Rhodospirillaceae bacterium | reverse complement strand
CGAAGCCCGGCGTCACCAGCTTGTCATGCCCGTCGATGACGATATCGGCCTCGGCCTCGGGCAGCGCCGCGCCCATCGCAACGATGCGCTGGCCCTCGATCAAGATATCGCCGTCAAAGCACTCGCTGCCATGGGCGGCGTCCATGGCGATGATCTTGGCGCCCTTGATATGGATGGTCATTTCATTTCCCTTGTTGCTTGGCCGCCTCAACTGCGCGGCAGGATATATGTGTGCTCCGGACGCCATGAGGCGAAAAGTTTGCGCCCCGTGGTGAAGTCGAGGGCGTCCAGCTCGTGCTGCTGCTTTTGCACGCGGAAGACCGTGCCGTCGCCGATATCGATATAGAGGGTGATCACCGAGCCGATGAATTCCTCGCTGATGAGCTCGCCGGTAAGCACATTTTCATGCTCGCCGGCGCTGTCGGATATGGCGACCAGATCGGCGCTCACGACGAGCTCAAGCGTGTCGCCCCGGGCCGGCGCCGGCTCCGGTGTCGGCACCCGGAAGCTGCCGCGCGGGGTCTCCACGGTGACGCGCCCGTCCGCCAGCGCCGATACCGTGCCGATGAGAATATTGTTGCTGCCGACGAACTCGGCGACGAAATGGTTGGCCGGCGCCCGGTAGACCTCGCGCGGGCTGCCGATCTGCTGGATCTGGCCGTCATTCATGATCGCCACCCGGCTCGCCATGGCGAAGGCTTCGGACTGATTGTGGGTGACATAGGCGAAGGTGATGCCGAGCTGCTTTTGCAGCTGCGTGATTTCCGATTGCATGCGCACCCGGAGATGGGCGTCGAGCGCGCTCAAGGGTTCGTCGAGGAGCAGGATTTCGGGCTCCGTCACCAGGGCGCGGGCGATGGCGACGCGCTGGCGCTCGCCGCCCGAAAGCTGCGCAATATTACGGCTGGCATATTCGGTGAGGCCCATGCGCTCGAGCCAATTCATGGCGCGCTCGTGGCGCTCGCGGGCGCCGACGCCGCGCATTTTGAGGCCGAACTCGACATTGCGCCGCACGTTCAAATGCGGGAACAGCGCCAGATTCTGCCACACCAGCGGCGTGTCGCGCTGCCACGGTTTGAGCTCGTTGATGCGCTTGCCGTTGAGGCGGATTTCGCCCTCGCTGGGCTCTTCGAGGCCGGCGATCATGCGTAGCGTCGTCGTCTTGCCGCAGCCCGACGGCCCCATGATGGCGAGAAATTCGCCCTGGCTGATGTCCAGATCCACGCCATCCACGGCGACATGCTCGCCGAAGCGCTTCACCACCTGATCCAATACGAGCAAGGCTTCCGGCATGTTCATTTACCTCAGGCGGCGGCGGCGCGTTCGCTGGAGCGGCGCGTCAACAACAGAATTTGCGCCAGGATCACCAGCGCCATGGAAATGGTAAAGACGACGCTGCCGATGGCGTTGATGCGCGGGCTGACCTGCCCCTGAAGGAGCGCCAGCACGCGCACCGGCAGGGTCTCGGTGACGCCGCCGGTGAAGAAGGCGATCATATACTCGTCGAACGAGACCGCCATGGTGAGCGCCAGCGCGGCGAAGATCGAGGGCAGGGTGAAGGGCAAAATTACGTCGCGCATGGCGCGCCAGGAATTGGCGCCGAGATTCCACGCCGCGCTTTCGAGATCGGGATTCATCTGCGCCAGGCGCAGGCGAATGAGGGCCATGGCGAAGGGAATGCAATAGACCACATGCGCCAGCACCACCGAATGAAGCTCGCCGACGAGACTGATGCGGCTGAGATACATCAGCATCACCAGGCCGAGGATGAGCACCGGAATGGTCGGCGGCAGCAGCGCCAGGGCGAGATAGAAATTCTTGCCGAAAAAGCGGTAGCGGTAATCGGTATAGGCGGCGGCGAAGCCGATAAAGGTCGATATCACGGCGACGATGACGCCGGCCTTGAGGCTGTTAACGAAGGCGCGCGGCACCGGCGCCTCGGCCAGGATCACCTCGTACCAGCCGGTGCTGAAGCCGCCGAGCGGCAATGTCGGATAGCGGTTGGGGCTGAACGAGAAGATAAAGCTGATGACGATCGGCGTGAAAACAAAAATCAGCGCCACGATGAACCAGCCGCGCAGGCAGTATGCGATGACGCGGTCGGCGTTCATGTCTTTTCCTTCTTGACGCCATAGGCGAAATAGAGCGCCGTGAAGGCGGTGACGATGAGGGTCAACACCATCACCACCGCGACCACGGCGGCGCGCGGCCAGTTGTTGCCCTGCTTGACCGTATCGACGATCAATATGCTCAGCGTCGGCGGCTTGCTGCCGCCGAGCGACACCGGGCTCACGACATCGCCGAAGCACAGGATAAAGGCGAAGGTGCCGGCCAGGATAATGCCGATCTTGGCCGACGGCACGATCACCAGGAAGACCGTTCGCAAGCGGCCGCAGCCGAGATTGTGCGCCGCTTCGACCAAATCCCGATCGACGTTGGACATGCTGAAAAACTGCAACAGGATCACCAGCGGCAGGGTCAGCGTCAGATAGCCGACCAGCGTGCCGATCAGGGTGTTCAATATGTCGAACGGCCCGAGCCCGACCAGGCCGAACAAGCTGTTTATGAGGCCATGGTCCGAAAGCACCGTCTGCCAGGAATAGACGCGCACCAGATAGCTGGTGAAAAACGGCGTGATCAACATGAAAATGCCGATGCGCTGAACCGTCGGCGAGGCCTTGAAGGCGAGCGCGAAGGACGCCGGAAAGGCGAGGATGCTGCACACCACCGCCGCCAGCGCGCCGTACCAGAGGGTGCGGAAATAGGTGTCGATGACATAGCTCTTGGAGAACATGTTGACCCAATTGACGGTGTCGAAATCGGGTGCAAGACGGAAATTCTTGACCGTCCAAAAGGTCATCACGATGAGGAAGAACACGGGCGCCAGAAAAAACACCAATTGCCACAGCGCCAGCGGCAGGCCCCAAAACAGGGCATAACCGTCCGCCTTGCGCAGGGCGGACCCCGCCCTGCCGGCGGCCAGCTGTATCGCGGCGTTACTGGCCATGGTCGCGCATTCGAACAGCGCCTAAACTTGCGGAAAAGGAAAACGGGCCGCCCCCGTGAAGGGACGGCCCGCCGTTTTCTGCCTAGAGGTTCTTATACTCGTTCCACACTTCCGACCAATCGTCGATCGATTGCTGCGCCGGCAATTGGCGAAGCGCGATCTTGCCGTCGGCATATTCGTCCATCACGTTCCGCTGGTCGAAGCGGTGGCGCAGAATAGTGGCGCCGTTCGGGTTGATATCGTTCATCAGCTTCCAGCCCTTCTTGTTGGG
>CAZVDW010000217.1:0-1995 GCA_964625645.1 uncultured Rhodospirillaceae bacterium | reverse complement strand
GCGGCCGCGGCCGCCACCTCGTCGCCGCGCTCGGGGTGGCGCGGCACGATGATCGTCAGCACTTCGGGCAGGCGCTCGGCAAGCGCCGCATGGGCATCGAGCACGGCGCTCTCCTCGGGCCCGGCATGGGTGCTGGCCGCGACCCACAGCGGCCGGCCGCCGATCTGGCGCTGCAATGCCATCAGCTCGTGGTGCTCCGCCGCCAGCGGCGGGCTGGCATATTTCAGGGTGCTGGTGACCGAGACCGAGTGCGCGCCGAGGGCGCGGAAGCGCTCGGCATTGGCCTCGGTCTGGGCGAGCACCAGCCTGAAACAGCCGAGCACGCGCCGGATCAGCCCCGGCGCGTGCCGCCAGCGCCGTTGCGAGGCAGCGGAAATACGTGCCTGGATCAGCACCATCGGCGTGCCGCGTGCGGCGGTCGCCGTGACCAGGTTGGGCCAGAGCTCGGATTCGACCCAGACCGCGAAATCAGGCTGCCAATGGTCGAGGAAGGCGGTCACGGCGGCCGGAATATCGGCCGGCACGAACTGGTGAATGACGCCCGCCGGCAGCTGCTTGGCCAGCATCGCCGCGGAGTTGACGGTGCCGCTGGTGACCAGGATGGAAAACTTGCGCCGCTCCTGCAGGCGCTCGACAAGCGGCAATATCGAGGTCGCCTCGCCGACGCTGGCCGCGTGCAGCCAGACCAGCTTGCCGGCGGGCCGCGCCACGCCGGCGTGGCCCAGACGCTCGCCAAGGCGCCCTGCATGCTCTTTGCCGTCGGCCGCCCGGCGGCGCAGATGCCGGCGGATCAGCGGCGCGCCAAGCGCCGTCAGTGCGCGGTAGAGTGCCAGCATGTCCTGCCCCCAAGCGGATCGATCGTGTCCGTGCTCACTTGCGAATTTCCTCGCCAACCCCATCTTCTGACCCGAGCCCGCCGCTTGCGGTCCCGTGCCTAAGATAAGGGGAATACCATGCGTAGTCTTGTCATTTTGGCAGCCCTGCTGCTGCCGCTATCGGCAGCGAGTGCCCAACAGACCTCTGTCATGGACGAGGCCTTGGGCCGCGTCTTCACGGAAATCGAGCGCCAGGTCATCGAGGACTATTACGGTGGCGGCGCGGCCGTGCACGACGAAGACGACGACGACCGGGGCAATCGCGGTGGCCGCGGCAAGGGCAAGGGCAAGAAGAACCGCGGCAATGCCGGCAATGGCGGCGATCTGCCGCCGGGCCTGGCCAATCGCGACGAGCTGCCGCCGGGCCTGGAGCGCCAGTTGGAGCGCAACGGCACCCTGCCGCCGGGGCTTGCCAAGCGCAACCTGCCCGACGACCTGCGCACCCGCCTGAGAGACCCGGACGACGGCACCGATCGCCAGATCGTCGGCACCGACGTGCTGCTCGTCGACACCGCCACCGGCGTCATCCTCGATATCCTGCGCGACGTGGTGACGCCGTAACTGCGCGGCTTGAGATGCGCTGCCGCCAGGATTAGGCTCGCTTCGTAGGCCTACGTGGTCGGGGGACCGGATGGCGGAGCGAGATGTACGGCAACGGCTGGCGGCGATACTGGCGGCGGATGTCGCCGGATATTCGCGCCTGATGGGCGACGACGAGCGCGCCACCATTGACGCTCTGAATGCCTGCCGCGATATTTTCCAGAGCGCGATTGAAAGCCACGCCGGGCGCGTCGTCGATATGGCGGGCGACAGCGTGCTGGCGGTCTTCGATACCGCCATCGGCGCGGCCGAGGCGGCCCTCGCCGCGCAAGAGGCGCTTGGCGCCTTCAACGCGGATTTTCCCGAAGCCCGCCGCATGCTCTGGCGCATCGGCCTCAATACCGGCGACATCCACGAGCAGGACGACGGCACGGTCTATGGCGATGGCGTGAACATCGCCGCGCGACTCGAAGCGATAGCCGAGCCCGGCGGCATCTGTGTTTCCGACAAGGTTCACCTGGAGCTACGCGGCAAGCTCGACCTGACCTTTGCCGACGCCGGCACCCACGATGTGAAGAAT
>CAZVDW010000216.1:0-11415 GCA_964625645.1 uncultured Rhodospirillaceae bacterium | reverse complement strand
GGGCCGAGCGCTACGACCGCAATCTGGACGATATTTTCGCCGTCCAGGACGAGCTGACCCGGGAGATCGTCAAGGCGCTCGAAGTGCATCTCAGCCCGGACGAGCAGACCCGCCTGGTCGGCCGCCCCACCGGCAACATGGAGGCCTACGACCTCTTCCTGCGCGCCCGTGACCTGGCCTGGCAGCACCGGCAAGAGCCCAACGCCCAGGCACAGCCTTTGCTGGAGCGTGTCATTGCGCTCGATCCCGACTTTGCCGACGCCGCTGCCATACTCTCGTTTACGCACGTGCTTGATTTCGTTAATGCCTGGAGCGATGTGCCGGAGCGCTCTCTCGAGACCGCGTTCGCCCTTGCCCGCCGCGCCGTCTCGCTCGACGACAGTCGGCCATGGCCGCATTTCGTCATGGCTATCGTGCACATATGGCGGCGCGAGCACGAAGAGTCCCTGGCCGAAACCGACCGCTGCCAGGAGCTCGACCCCAATTTCCCCCATAGCTGGTCGATGCGCGGGCACGCCCTCTACTATATGGGGCGTGGTGGCGAAGGCATCGAGGATATGCACAGGGCGATCCGCCTCGATCCCTTGCATCCCGACGTTTTCCTGCATTTCCTGGGGCAGTGTCATTTCGGCATTGGCGACTACGAGCAAGCGGAGGCGATATTGCGTCAACGCCTGGTGCGCAATCCAAGCTCGGATGTCAGCCGCGTCATGCTCGCCTCCGCGCTCGGACATGTCGGTCGGGCGCAGGAAGCGCGTGCGGAATGGCGAAGGGCGATCGAGGAAAATCCCGACTATTCGTTGGCGCAAAAACGAAGAGTCCTGCCTTACAGGGATCCCGCCGGCTTCGAGCAATTGGTCGATGGCCTGCGCCAGGCCGGCATAGACGTTAGCGAAGGGGCGCCCGGCGCATGAACGAGCGCGACGACCCTAGCTTTCGCGATTGAACAGCACGACCTTGCCAATGACGGCACGGTTATCCAGTAGGCGCAAAGCTTCGCCAGCCTGCGCCAAAGGCAGCGCGGCATGGATACGGGGAGTGAGCTTGCCCGCCGCCGCCAGGGCGTCGACAGCGGCGCGGATGATGGGGCCGCGCTCAGGGTTCTGGCGCACGTGCTCGCCGGCCCGCACGCCGATCACCGAGATGCCTTTGATCAGGGCGCGATTGACCCGCAGGGTGGGGATGCGGCCGGCGGCGAAGCCCACCACCAGATAGCGCCCGCCCCAGGCGAGGGTGCGGATGGCGGCATCGAAGGCGTCGCCGCCGACGGGATCGAAGACGATATCGGCGCCGTGGCCGTCTGTCAGCGCCAGCACGCGCTCCTTGAGGTCCGCTCCCGGGGCTAGCGCGTGATGGGCCCCGGCCGCCAGGGCGGCTTGCCGCTTTGCCTCGGTACTGCCTGTGGCGATGACCGTGGCACCGAGCGCGACGGCGAGCTGTACCGTCGCCAGGCCGACACCGCCGGCGGCGCCGCGCACCAGCACCACGTCGCCCGCAGCCATGTCGCCGCGCTCCACAAGCGCCACGTATGCGGTATTCGTGGCCACCGGGAAGGCGGCGGCTTGCGCCATGCTCAGGCCCTCCGGAATGGGCCGCAGCGACCGTAGCGGCACCACCGCAGCCTCGGCAAAGCCGCCGAAGTTGACACTTGCCATCACCGCCCGGTCGGTTGCGATGACGTTGCCGGCGATCTCCCGGCCCGGCACGAAGGGCAGCTCAGGCTTGTGCTGGTAGTTGCCTTCGACGACCAGCTTGTCGGGAAAATTGACGCCCGCATGGGATATGCGCACCAGCGCCTCGTCCGGCTCCGGTTCGGGCAGGTCGATCGTCTCCAGCGCCAGGGCATCGATTGAGCCGATATCCCGACAGACCATGGCTTTCGCTCGCATCCCGCTCTCCCCGGCGTGTGGCCGGGATTAGACCCGAGCGCGGGCCATTGAACAAGCCAGCGCTGCCGCCTACCATGGACCGTGCGGGAGCGAGGGAGCATGGCCGAGCCTGAGGTCAGACAAAGACTGGCCGCGATCCTGGCGGCGGATGTCGCCGGCTATTCACGGCTGATGGGCGATGACGAGCGTGCGACGATTGCCTCGCTCAACCATTGCCGAACAGTCTTTCGACAGCACGTCGGAAAGAATGGCGGCCGGGTGGTGGACACCGCCGGCGACAGCGTGCTGGCCGTCTTCGACACCGCCATGGGAGCGGCCAGGGCAGCGCTGGCGGTGCAGGCCGAGCTTGCCGTCTACAACGCAGGGCTGCCCGCCAAGCGCCGCATGACCTGGCGCATCGGCCTCAATACAGGCGACGTGCACGAGCAGGACGATGGCACCGTCTACGGCGACGGCGTCAACGTGGCTGCGCGCGTCGAGGCGCTTGCTGCGCCCGGCGGCGTCAGCATCTCCGGCAAGGTGCACGAAGAGGTCGCCGGCCGCCTCGACATGGCTTTCGCCGACCAGGGCAGCCACCAGGTCAAGAACATCGCCCGGCCCGTGCGCGTCTGGGGCCTGGGCGACGACGTTCGGCCGGCGCGCCGGGCACCACGCGCGATCGTCCTGCTTGCCGCGGCCGTGGCTACGGTGCTCATGATAGCGGCGCTGGCGATATGGCCCGAAGAGTCTCCTGACATTGCGGCCGATCCGGTCCTGGCCTTGCCGGCAGGCCCTTCCATTGCCGTACTACCGTTCGTCGACCTGGACGAGCCGGAGCGGACATCGGCCTTCGCCGCGGGGCTGACCGAGGAGGTCATCACCGCGCTCACGCGCTACCGCAACCTGTTCGTCATCGCCCGCGACAGCACGGCCCGCTTCGGCAGTGGCGCGGTGGCGGCTGAGGAGCTGGGCGCCGGCTATGTGCTCGAAGGCAGCGTGCGCCGCGCCGACGACCTGATCCGCGTGGCGGTGAAACTGCTCGATGCGAAAACAGGCTCCCATGTCTGGAGCGAGCACTACGAGCGCACCCTGACCGCAGCCAGCCTGTTCGCGGTGCAGGACGACATCACCCGGCAGGTCGTCTCGACGATCGCCGACAGCCACGGCATCATCGGCCAGGCGGACCTGCGCGCGACGCGTTCCGTGCCGACCGACAGCCTGACCGCCTATCAGTGCGTGCTGCGCGCGGTGGCGCACTTTTCCACCTTGTCTCCCGAAAGCCATCGCGACAGCCGTGACTGTCTCGAGACCGCGGTGGCGGCCGAGCCGGACTATGTCAAGGCCTGGGCCTTGCTGTCCGCGATCTATCTCGACGAGATGCGTTTCGGCTTCAACAGCCGCCCGGGCGCGCTTGACCGGGCGCTCGAGGCGGCCCGGCGCGCGGTGGCGATCGACGAGCGCAGCCAGTTCGCCCAGCTCGCCATGGCCCGCATCCATTTCTTCCGCCACGAGCTGGAGCATTTTCGGCCCGCGGCGGAGCACGCCCTGGCGCTCAATCCGAACAACGCGACGGCGCTGGCCGAGCTTGCCTCGCTGGTCGGCAATGCCGGCGAATGGCAGCGTGCCGCGAGCCTGATCGAAAAGGCCATGGCGCTCAATCCTTACCACCCGGATTGGTACACCCTGCCGCTGTTCTGGAACCACTACCGCCAAGGCGAGTTCGAGGCTGCCCTGGCGCTGCTGCAGAAAACTCACATGCCCGACTACTATTTCACACATGTGCGTTACGCCGCGGTCTATGCCGAGTTGGGCAGGCAGGCAGAGGCCGAGGCCGCGGTCGCTCGGGTCCTGGAGCTTTTTCCGGAATTTCCGCGTCGGGCACCGGAGATATTCGCCAAGTGGAACGATCTTGGCGGGTTAGCGGAGCCGGTGTCCGCGGCGCTGGCCAAGGCCGGCTTGGCGATCTCCGGTGACGACTGCTTCGCGCTCATGGAAGCGTTCTGGCGCCAGGGCACGGCGGCGGCGCATCTGGCTGCCCGCGACTGTGTCGACCTGCAGCCGGAGAACGCCGAATCCTTGGCCTTGTCGGCGCTGCTGGCGGTGGACGAGGCGCTCTACGGCTTCAATGCCCGAAGCGGCGGCGGGCCGACGCTGAATCGCGCCCTGACCATGGCCGAGCGCGCCGTCGGTCGCGATCCGAATTCTGCCTGGGCGCACTGGTCGCTGGCGCGTGTCGCCTTCTTCCGCAAGTCGTTCGAGCGCTCCGACAGCGAGCTTGCGCAAGCCTTGCGACTGGCGCCCGACGATGCCCTGTTGCGGGCCATGGCCGGCGCCCAGCTCTGCTTTCGCGGCGATTGCCGCCGTGGCATGGCCGTGCTCGACGAGGCCGCCGATCTCGATCCGCGTCAGCGCTCGTGGCGCCATGCCGCGGCCTTCTACGAGGCCTACGGCCGCGGCGACGACGAGGCCGCGCTGGCCGCCGCGCAAGCCATGGCGGACGGCTCCCAGGCGCACTTGCTGCGCGCCGCCGCCTATGGCCAGCTCGGCATGACAGGGAAGGCCGCCGACGCGGTGGCCGCCTTGCGCGCGCTTGTCCCCGACGCCTCCATTCGCAGCACCACCGAGATGCTGCAACAATGGAACCACACCTATCCCCTGATCGCCCGCCTTGGCGACGGGCTGCGCCTGGCGGGTCTTCCTGAGCGTTGAACCGGCTGCGCTGCGCGCTTACCATGGGCGGCAGATAGGGGGCGGACATGGCAGAGCCCGAGGTCAGGCAGAGGCTGGCGGCTATACTGGCGGCGGATGTCGCCGGCTATTCGCGCCTGATGGGTGGCGACGAACGCGCGACCATCGTCGCCATCAACCGCTGCCGCGCCACCTTCCGCGAACAGATCGAGGCCAATGGCGGGCGCGTCGTCGACATGGCGGGCGACAGCGTGCTGGCCGTCTTCGACACCGCCATCGGCGCCTTCACAGCGTCGGTTGCGGCCCAGGAGCAGCTGGCTGTTCTCAACAGCGACCTCGCTGAAGACCGCCGGATGGCTTGGCGCATCGGCGTCAATACGGGCGACATCCACGAGCAGGACGACGGCACGGTCTACGGCGACGGCGTCAACGTCGCCGCGCGGCTGGAGGCCCTGGCCGAGCCCGGCGGCATCTGCCTCTCCGATAAGGTTCACGCCGAAGTGCGCGGCAAGCTCGATCTCGCCTTTGCCGACCTCGGTGAGCATGCGGTGAAGAACATTGCCGAGCCGGTCCACGCCTACCGCGTGCTGGCCGAGGGCGAAATGGCGCCCAGGTCGCGCCTGCCGCTATATGCCGCGGGAGCAGTTGCGGTGGCGGCGCTTGCCGCCCTCGCCATTTGGCAGCTCGCCGCCACGCCGGAGCCGGCCGAGGTCGCGCAAGCGCAGGATCCGATCCTCGCTCTGCCTTCCGGCCCCTCGATTGCCGTCCTCCCCTTCGACAATCTCAGCGGCGACCCCGAACAGGATTATTTCGTCCAGGGCCTCACCCAGGACATGATCACCGGGCTGGCCCGCTATCCCGACCTCTTCGTCTTCGCCTTCGAGACCAGTTCGCAGATCAGCGGCGAGCGCAGCGCTGCAACCGAGGCGGCGCGCCAGCTCGGTGCCGATTTTGTGATCAGGGGCAATGTCCGCAAGGACGAGGGCACCATCCGCGTCGCTGCCAATCTCTGGGACGTGGCCAGCGGCCAGACGCTGTGGGGAGAGACCTACGACCGCGACCTGACGGCGCGTAGCCTGTTCGAGGTCCAGGACGAGATAACGACAGCAGTGGTCTCGACGCTTGGCGAGTGGACGGGGGTCATCCAAAGAGTTCAGCTCGGCAGGGAGCGCGAGCTTCCCACCGACAGTCTGCAGGCCTATGACTGTGTGCTCCGCTCGGTCGAGTATTACGATGCTCACACCCCTGACAAGCATGCGGAGGTGCGCGACTGCCTTGAGCGTGCTGTTGAGGTTGATCCTGGTTATTCGATGGCCTGGGCGCTGCTGTCGTTCATGTACCTGGACGAATCGCGCTATCTTTTCAATCCGCGGCCGAACCCGCTGGACCGGGCCCTGGAAGCCGCTAGGCTGGCGATCGAGCTCGACCGCGACAATGCCACTGCCTGGACCTCACTGGCCAAGATCCACTTTCATCGCCATGAAATTGACGCCTTCCTGGCGGCCGCCGACGAGACGCTGAAGCTCGACTCGACCTCCTCGGTTACACTCGCCGATATAGGACTTTATCTCATACACAGCGGCAACACAGAGCGCGGCATGCCACTGGTAAGAAAGGCGATGCAGCTGAATCCGAAGCACCAAAGTTGGTATTGGTTCGCCCCCGCTTGGTACCACTTTCAGCGGCGGGAATATGAGGAAGCGCTGACGGCAGCGGGCAGAATCAATATGCCGGGCATGTATTGGAACCATGGATTGTTGGCGTCAACTTACGGTCAGCTTGGCAAGAGAGTAGAGGCGGCGGAATCGGTTCGTCACCTTCTTGACCTCTATCCGGATTTTGCCCAAAACGCCTATGACGAGTTTCGAAAGTGGAATCCACCGCCAGAGTTTCTCGAAGCGTTCATCGACGGCTTGCGCAAGGCCGGGCTCGACGTTCCTGCAGACACTGGCTGACGTGCGATGGCGGGTGGCGGCGGTGGCTGGCGCGCGAGGTGTTCGCCGACCATTGAACCTGGCGCCTGCCCCGCCTACGATACCTTCTGGGTGACAAGGGGACTGGCATGGCGGCGCCTGAGGTCAGACAGAGGTTGGCGGCGATTCTGGCGGCGGATGTCGTCGGCTATACGCGGCTGATGGCCGATGACGAGCCGGCCACGATTGCCAGCATCAATGCCTATCGCGAGGTCTTCCGCGAGCAGATCGAGGCCAATGACGGGCGCGTCGTCGATATGGCCGGCGACAGCGTGCTGGCAGTCTTCACCAGCGCTGCCGGAGCTGTCAGGGCGGCGGTGGCGGCGCAGCGCGAGTTGGCCAGCCGCAACGAGGACCTCTCTGATACCCGGCGCATGGATTTCCGCGTGGGCATCAATCTCGGCGACATCCGCGAGGGCGACGACGGCACGGTCTATGGCGATGGCGTCAATGTCGCCGCGCGCCTCGAAAGCCTGGCCGATGCCGGCGGCGTGATGATCTCCGAATTCGCCTACGCCCAGGTGCGCCGCGACCCGGACCTCGCCTTTGCCGATGCCGGCGCCCACCAGGTCAAGAACGTCGCCGATCCCGTGCGTGCCTATCGCGTGCTTGCCGAGGGCATAGCTGCCGCCGCGCCACCGCCCAAACGCGCGCCCCGCGCGGCGTTGCTCGGCGCGGCGGTGACTGGCGTGATCGTCGCCGGCGTCGCGGTCTGGTGGGCTGTGCAGCCACCCGAGGTCGAGACCGCGGCGGTCGAGCGCATGGCCCTGCCGCTGCCGGACGAGCCTTCGATCGCCGTGCTGCCGTTCGACAACATGTCGGGCAATGCGGAGCAGGAATACATCGCCGACGGCCTGTCCGAGAACATCATCGCCATTCTCGCCCAGACCCGTGGCATGCTGGTGATCGCGCGCAACTCCACCTTTACCTACAAGGGCCGCGCGGTCGATGTGCGCCAGGTGGCCGAGGAACAGGGCGTGCGCTACGTGCTGGAAGGCTCGGTGCAGCTGGCCGGCGAGCGCATCCGCGTCACCGCCCAACTCGTCGATGCGCTCGACGGCGTGCATGTCTGGAGCGAGCGCTTCGACCGCCCCGTAGCCGACCTTTTCGCGGTCCAGGATGAGATCACGCTGGCCATCGTGCGCGCCATGCAGGTCAGCCTCACCGAAGGCGGCTCGACCGTCACCTGGCATGGCGGCACCGACAACCTGGAGGCCTGGCGCGCCTTCGAGAGCGCCAAGAGCGCCATCTACGCCTTCTCGCCGAGCTCGATCGCCCAGGCGCGGGAAAGCCTGCAACAGGCACTCGCCATCGATCCCGATTATGCCCAGGCCGAAGCGATCCTGAGCTGGACCTACAATTGGCAGGCGCGGTTTTTCGGGCCGCCGCAAGACCAGGAGAAGAACCTGGCGCTGGCCGCAAGCCATGCCGAGGCGGCGCTCGCCAAGGATCCGAACGTCTCGGAGGCCTACGACAATCTGGCGATGATCCGATTTCTCACCGGCGAGGTCGAGGAGGCCATGACATTGGCCGAGCGTGCCGTGGCGCTGGCGCCCAACAGCAGCTTCACGCTGACCGCGGCGAGCCTGGTCTTTCAGTATGCCGGCCGCTACCAGCGCGCCGCCAGCCTGCTCGCGCGGGCCGAGCGCCTAACCCCGATCCGCGATACCTTCGTGCAAAGCCTGCTGGCCATGAACAGCAACGCGCTCGGCGATTACGAGGCCGCGGCGGCCTATGCGCGCTGGGTGAGCGCCGCCATGCAGAGCGACCACAATGTCGGCCACGAGCAGCTGATCATCGCCCTTGCCAGCAGCGGCCAGCTGGACGAGGCCCGCGCCCTGGTCAAGACCCAGCTCTCGGTCAACCCCACCTTCTCGGTCGCCGGCTACCGTGCCACCAGGGAGCGCTGCTGCCGCCTGCCCGAGGCGCTGCTCGCGCGCTACGACGAGGCCTTTCGGGCCGCCGGCGTGCCGGAGCATCCGCCCGGCGCCGAGCCCACCCGCCCGGTGATCGCCGTGCTGCCGTTCGATAATCTCTCGGGCGATCCCGAGCAGGACTATTTCGCCGACGGCATCACCGACACCCTGATCACTGACCTCTCGAAGCTGCAGGAACTTGGCGTTATCGCCCGCAACTCGACTTTCACCTACAAGGGGCGGTCGGTGGACGTGCGCGAAGTCGGTGAGGCGCTGAGTGCAAGCCATGTGCTGGAAGGCTCGGTACTGCGAGCGGGTGGACGGATCAGGGTCAATGTCCAACTCATCGATGCCGCGTCGGGAGAGCATCTGTGGGCGAATCGCTACGACCGTCCGTTCGAAGACGTCTTCGCGGTCCACGACGATATTGTCGACGCTGTCATCTCGGCACTCGATATCGAACTGGTGGGCGGCGAGCAAGCACGCATATGGCGCCGCTCCACTGATAATGTGCAAGCGTATGATCTTTACTTGCAGGCCTACCATAAACACGCCGGGATGACGAAGCCTGACATTGTCCTTGCGCAACAGCTTTATCAGGCAGCGCTCGATATCGATCCCAACTTCGCAACGGCCACACATGGGCTCGCAGTTGCCCATTACAATCTTGCCGTTGCAGGCTGGAGCCAGTCGCAGGCCGAATCGCTCGACACCGCCGTGCGCCTCTTCCTGAAGGCAATCGACCTCGACGATTCGTTGGGTGTCGCCTATGCCCATCTCGGCGTGGTGTACTTGGTCAGGCGTGAGCACGAAAAGGCTCTGGCGTATGCCGAACAGGGCATTGAGGCCACGCCCGGGGCCGCCGACAGCCTGGCATATGCCTCCGTCGTCTATATATATTCAGGGATGCCGGAACGCGGCCTCGAGCTGATCGAGAAGGCCACTCAGCTTGACCCCTTCCCGCAGCCCTGGTTTGCCCATCCGAAGGGCGCCGCGCGCATTTTTCTGGGCGATTACGAAGAGGCTCTCGCGCATTACCGCGCCTGTCTCGACGCGCTGCCGGATTACATCTGGTGCAACGTCAACATCATCATCCCGCTTATGGAGCTGGGCATGATCGACGAGGCGAAAGCGCAGGCTCAGCAGGTGCTGCGCATCAATCCCGACTTCGACGTGGCGACGGCCGTACAGGTCACGCGCATCATGGATCCCGCCACGCGCCAGCGCTGGCAGGCGTTGTTGCGCGAGGCCGGGCTATAGATACCCCTGGATCAGCTCTTCGGCGATCTGCACGGCGTTCAGCGCGGCGCCTTTGCGCAGGTTGTCGGCGACCACCCACATGTTGAGGCCGTAGAGCACGGTGGTGTCCTCGCGCAGGCGGCTGACGAAGACGTCGGGCTCGCCGACGCACTCGACGGGCGTCACGTAGGCGTTCTCGTCCGGATTGTCGATCAGCTGCAGGCCGGGCGCGTGCCACAGGGCCTCGCGCGCTTCCTCGATGTCGATCGGGGTCTCGAACTCCAGGTTTATAGCTTCCGCATGACCGACGAAGACCGGCACGCGCACGCAGGTGGCGCTGACCTCGATCTCGGGGTCGAGGATCTTCTTCGTCTCCTGCACCATCTTCCACTCTTCCTTGGTCGAGCCGTCAGGCTGGAAGACGTCGATATGCGGGATCACGTTGAAGGCCATGCGCTTGGGAAAGACTTTCGGCTCGTGCTCTTCCTGGAAATAGACTTTCCGGGTCTGGTTGAAGAGCTCGTCCATGGCCGCCTTGCCGGCGCCGGAGACCGACTGATAGGTGGAGACGACGACGCGCTTGATGCGGGCGATTTCGTGCAGAGGCTTCAGCGCCACCACCATCTGGATGGTCGAGCAGTTGGGATTGGCGATGATGTTGCGCTCGCGGAAATCGGCCAGCGCCGTGGCGTTGATCTCGGGCACCACCAGCGGCACGTCCGGGTCCATGCGGAAGTGCGAGGTATTGTCGATCACCACGCAACCCGCTTCGGCCGCGCGCGGGGCGTGTTCCGCCGAGACCTTGCCGCCCGGCGAGAAGAGGCCGATATCGGTGCCTTCGAAATCGAACTTGGCGAGGTCCTGCACCTTGAGAACCGTATCGTCGCCATAACCGACTTCCTTGCCGGCGGAGTTGGCCGAGGCGAGCGCCACGACCTCGTCGGCGGGGAAATCCCGCTCGTCGAGCAAGTTCAGAATTTCGCGGCCGACATTGCCGGTGGCCCCTGCCACCGCAACCCGATAGCCCATGTCTTTCTCCTTAGGCGGCCAGTCGTTCGAGCTCGGCGACGATCGCCTCGCCCATCACCTTGGTCGAGACGCGCGCCTTCTTCGGCTGCATGATGTCGCCGGTGCGCAGGCCCCCGGCGAGCACGACGTCGATGGCGTTGTCGACCATCTCCGCCTCGTCTTCCATGTCGAACGAATAGCGCAGCATCATCGAGAAGCTGGACAGCATGGCGATGGGATTGGCCTTGCCCTCGCCGGCGATGTCGGGGGCGGAGCCGTGCACCGGCTCATAGAGCGCGCTGCGGCGCCCGGTGGCATCCGTGGCACCGAGGCTGGCGGAAGGCAGCATGCCGAGCGAGCCTGTCAGCATGGCGGCGCAGTCCGACAGAATGTCGCCGAACAGATTGCCGGCCACCATCACGTCGAACTGCTTGGGATCGCGCACCAGCTGCATGGCGGCGTTGTCCGCATACATGTGCTGCAGCTCAACATCGGCGAACTCGCGCTCGTGCAGCGCCGTCATGTCCTCGCGCCACATCAGGCCGCTCTCCATGACATTGGCCTTCTCGACCGAGTGCACGAGATTGCGGCGCTTGCGGGCGAGTTCAAAGGCGACGCGGCCGACCCGCTCCACTTCCGGCGTGGTGTAGACCTCGGTGTTGATGCCCTTGCGGCCGCCGCCGGGCAGATCCTCGACGCCGCGCGGCTCGCCGAAATAGATGC
>CAZVDW010000215.1:0-2254 GCA_964625645.1 uncultured Rhodospirillaceae bacterium | reverse complement strand
GTCTTCAAGATACTCCGGGAACAGTGTCGCCTGGTGGCGATCCACACCCTCGATAAAGCGCTTCATCCGATCCCCCGATCAACCGCCGAGGAATCATAGCAGACCTCCCGATTCAGAAATCGCGTTTTGACACAGTCTGGCCTGAAAGGCGAAGTCTGGGCCGTCGTGTGATGTGTCGGCTTAACGCCCGGGAGCGGACCCCGGCGGGCGTGGCGCGAGCGCCATGTACAACACAGAAGACCCTGCGTTATCCTGCGTCCCGAGGGTGGCCGAGTTTGTCCATCCCCCGTGCCATGCGCTCGCGAACGGCACCGGGGGGTTGGCCGTGCGGCTCCGACACCGGACCGATCGCTTTTCCAGGAGCAATGACCCATGGCGACAATCAGCGACGTTTCAATCGTCGATTCGAACACGGCCGACGCCAGGCCGGTCGAATCCGGGCTCGAGAGGACGATCTGCGGCGACAGCCTGTGTGGCTCGAAGACCCTGACCGTCTATCGGCGAACAGTGCTGGAAGGTCGCCGGTTCGAGCCCCAGGCAGGCGACGACTACCACCTGGTCTACGTCATGGAGGCGCCGAAAGAGGGCCGTATCGGCTTCAACGGCGAGACGCACGCGGCCGAGGAAGGCGCCGGCGTGCTGCTGGTTCCGGGCGAAGCGGCGCGGTTCGAGGCGTCCGGGTCGGATCTGGAGCTGCTGCACATGGTGGCGCCCAAGCCGCCCGCCGCCGTCGAGGATGGCTTGGACGGGGGGCCGGGATATTTCTTCAACCGGAACACGCTACGCGCGCTCAGCGACGCCAGCGGCGGGCGCGTGCGCCGGTTCTGCGCCGAGTCCAGCGTCAGGCTTCTCGATGGCAGCAGGCTGACGCCGACCAATGCCATTCAGGCGGGCGAGATGCACTATCACGAGGGCGGCTCGTCACCCTATCATTCGCACGTCGGCACCAGCGCCAACCCGGACGGCGCCGCGCACTGCTACATGACCTTCAAGGGCCGTGGCATGGTCGAGATCGGCGATACCACCCAGGAGCTCGAGCCCGGCACGCTGGTGTATTTCCCGCCCGGCGTGCCGCATCGGCTTCACGCCCACGGCGGCGCGCTCGACTACTTCGAGATCCAGGCGTGGCGGAGCTTCAAGACCAACGTGCTCAGCGAGGAGGCGCTCGGGCTCAGGTGGTACTACGAGCCCGAGACCCCCGATGCCGCGCCGGTGGAGTGGGACCAGAGCTAGCGAAACGGTCTCCACGTCCACCGCACCTCGAACCTCTTCGTGCCTTTGTGGTGAAATCAAACCCTGACCAGCGCGTCGGCCGTGGACCGAGAACAAAGAGACATGCAACAGGTCGAGCTTCCGATCCAGACAACCGAAGCGGCCTAGGGCTGCTCGGCCACCGGTTTCGTTCCCCGCGCCAATCCCGGTGATCCGGAGACATCGTCGAGGCCGGCCCGCCTCAGATGCTCCATCACTCTCAGGTGATCTTGTTTGTTCTCGTAGCGTGGCCCGGCTCATTCTGACAAGGCCGCGATCAGCGTTCCGGGACGCCGGCCTCGACGAGGGCCTCGGCGTAGCGCGCCGCCATGGCGTCGTCGCCGAAGTGAAACGGCCGCATGGTCGCGACGGTGAGGTCGGGATAGTCGGCCAGCAGGTCGCCGACGATGGACCGCGCCGCCGCGCCATCGCCCGCCATCCCCGAAAGCGCGGCGAGCACCAGCTTGTTGCGTTCGAGATCGGGCGCCTGGCGGACCAGGCGCGTGGCGATCTCGACCGCCGCTTCCGCGTCACCCGCCATGAAGCGGATCATGGCCTGCTCGCGGAAGTGCCGGAAGCGGTGGGGATCCTCGGGCGCGGCGGCGATGGCGCGCGCCAGCATGTCGGCGCCGTCGGCGATCTGGCCGAGATGGCACTTGGCGATCCCGGCCATAGCGGTCGCCTGGGAGAACCCGGAATTGAGCTCCAGCGCGGTCTCGGCCTGGGCCAGCGCCGCCGCGAAGTCGCCCAGCAGGTCCTGCGCCGTCATGGCGGCGGTCAGCCGCGCGAAGAAGCTGTTGGGATCGAGCGAGACCGCGCGCTCGGCCTCGTCCAGGATCGCTTCCTTGTCGACGGCCGGAATGTCGAGCACCGAGAACTCGTTGGCGCGCCACAGGCAGAACACCATCATGGCGGTTGCCATGGAGTTCTCGGGCGCGCTCTCGACAGCCGCGCCGAGCGCCGCCGCGGCTTCGTCGTTGCCGCCATAGGACTTGACGAAATA
>CAZVDW010000214.1:0-2135 GCA_964625645.1 uncultured Rhodospirillaceae bacterium | reverse complement strand
GCCGGAAATGGACGATGACCCGCTGCTCTACGTGCTGCGCGATCATTTCGGGCTGAACGGGCCCAAGTTCGGATGCGGCGTCGGGGCGTGCGGTGCCTGCACGGTGATCGTCGATGGCGCCGCAGAGCGGTCCTGCCAACTCACGCCAAAAGACGTCGAAGGCCGCAGCGTCGTCACCCTCGAGGGATTGGCGGCTGGACAGCGCCAAGGCATGCACCCCGTGCAACAGGCCTGGATCGAGGCCAGCGTGCCGCAATGCGGCTATTGCCAGAACGGGCAGATCATGACTGCCGCCGCGCTCCTTGCCACCCAACCGAATGCCGGGCCGGAGATCGTCGCGGCGACGATGGACGAGGTGGTCTGCCGCTGCGGCACGCAGGCCCGAATTCGCCGGGCCATAACGCTGGCACAGGACAGGATCAGGAGGGGCATATGATGACGGATATTTCCCGCCGCAGGCTCCTGAAAGCGCTTGGCTGGGGTGGCGGAATCATCGTATTCGGCGGCGCCGGCGGCGCCCTGGCCTTTCCGGCATTTCCCTATCGCGGCGCACCGACGGCCGAGGATGCCGCCGCCTGGCTGAGCCTGCGCCCGCAGGGTCGTATCGAGGTCTTTTCGCCGCGGGCGGAAATCGGCCAGGGCATCGCCGTTGCGCTGCGCCAGATCGTGGCCGAGGAAACCGGTGTGGCATTGCATCTCGTGCGCTACGTTTCGCCAAACACCGAATTGATCAATCCCGCCCGCGCTACCGTGGGATCGGATTCGATAAAGGATTTTGCTCCCCTGTTGGCCCAGGCGGCGGCGGCGCTGGCCGCCGCGATGCGGGCTCGAGCGGCAAGCCAACTCGGTGTTTCCGCCACTTCTCTCACTCTCACGGGCGGCGGATACCGGGCCCCTTCGGGGGCACAGGTGTCGTTCTCCCGCCTCGCCGAGGGCAAGCGGTTGGTGCTCGACGAAGGCGCTGTCGCGGTGGCAAAACCGCAGGCACTGGAGCCCGGCAAGCCACATTCTGTCATCGGCAAACCCCAGCCCAGTGACGATATCGACACCTTGGTGACGGCCGCCGGTCCGATCTATGCCGACGACGTTCGTCTCCCCGGCATGATCTTCGGTGCCCAGGTTCGCGCCGATCTGATCGAAGGCGAAATCGACACGGTCGATGATCGCGCTTGTCGCGGCATTTCCGGTTATTTGGGCTTGCGCCGCGATGGTGACTTCATCGGCATGCTGGCGACGCGGCGCGGTGCCCTCAAGCGTGCCATGGACGTTCTTGAAGTCAAGCTGAAGCCGGGCCGCAAGGTCAGCGAGGCCGGCATCGCCGGCGCCATGGACGTCGATGCGGCATTGGCCCGCGGTGCATTGGAACACGTGCTGGAGGACGACGACATGGATGCGGCAGCGAAATTCGACGTCGACCTGGTTTTGCAGGTGCCGATGGCCGGACACGTCGTCATGGAGCCGCGAACTGCGGTGGCCCGCTTCGCCGCGGGCAAACTGGAAATCTGGACCGGCACGCAGGATGTCTTCTTCGTGCGTGCCACCGTAGCGGACGAACTCGGCCTTTCGGAAGACGCGGTGGTGGTTCACGGTATGCGCACGGGCGGCGCCTTCGGCGGCAAGACGCTATGCCTGGTGGAACTGGAAGCGGCCCGCCTGGCCGGTGCCGCAGGCCGGCCGGTCAAGGTTCAGTGGTCGCGACGGAGCGAGTTCGCCGACGCCTTTCAGCGGCCGCCGTCATGCCATCGCATTCGGGCGCGGTTGGCCGCCGATGGCGGCATCGAAAGCTGGTGGCATGCCTTTCGTTCCGGCCACGTGATCTTTACCTCGGCCGCGATGGGACGGTTTCTCCAGTTCGCCACCAGCTTCGTCGCCGATCCCGGCAGCAAACGCGGCGCCTTGCCGCCCTATCGGGCGCGACAGCGGCGCATCGAGATCGAAGACGTGCGACTGCCGGTGCCGACCGGTCCTTGGCGTGGGCTTGGCGCCGCACCGAACAATTGGGCTATCGAGACCGCCGTCGATGCCCTGGCGCGCCAGGCCGACCGCGATCCCGTGGAATTTCGCCTGGCCGCAATGGCGCCTGACAAACCCAGGCTGGCCGCCGTCCTGAAGACGGTCGCCAAGCGTTCGAAGTG
>CAZVDW010000213.1:0-2292 GCA_964625645.1 uncultured Rhodospirillaceae bacterium | reverse complement strand
GGCGAAATATTTGGTGGCCCGATACCGGTCTCGGCCGAGATGCTGAGGCGCGACCCCTTTTTGTTGCTGCACGCCTTCGCCGCCGGGCTGCCCGATCCGACGCCGCGCCTCAGCCTGCGCCACGGCCTGCTTGGGACCGAGGCAGCGGGCCGGACCTGGATATTTATCGAGGGCGTGATCGAGGGCGATCCCCTGGCGCTGGGCCGCCAGCGGCGCGTCGCCGAAGCCGTTCGCGCCGCCGAGGCGGCGTTGCCCGCGGGCGTGACCCTGCGCCGCTCCGGAGCGATTTTTTTCGCCCATGCCGGCGCCGAAACCGCGCTCGGCGAGGCCGGCTCGATCGGCGGCCTCTCCTTGCTCGGTGTCGTCCTGCTCCTGGTTCTGGTGTTCCGTAGCGCCGGGCCGCTGGTTATGAACCTGCTCGCTATCGCCGCCGGTCTGGTCTCGGCCGCAGCCTTCACGCTCGCCCTGTTCGGCGAGTTGCACGTCACGACGCTATTGCTGGGCACCAGCCTGATCGGTGTTTCAGTCGATTACGGCCTGCACTATTGCTGCGGCCGTTTCGGCGAAGACACGAAGCCGGCGGCGCGGCTGAGCCGCGTGCTGCCCGGCCTGAAGTTGGGACTGGTCACCACGGTCGCCGGATACGCTTGTCTTGCCTTGGCGCCGTTACCGGGCTTGCGCCAGGTTTCCGTGTTCACCGTGGTTGGTCTGGTCGCCGCCTTCCTGACAGTGGTCCTACTTTTTCCGGCGGCCGACCGGGCGGCGCGGCGGCCTGCACCAAGCCTCCTGTCCGGCCTCGTCGAGGCCCTCCTGGCACTAGCCGGGCGGCGCTGGTTTCGTCCCCTGGTGTCGCTGGCCTTGGCCGGCGTAGCGATCCCTGGCGCCTTGCTGTTCGAAATCGACGACGACGTCCGCCGCCTGCAACAGCGTGATGGCGGCCTGATGCGCCAGCAGGCCGAGATCGCCACCTGGACAGGCCTCGGGCGGCAGGGCCATTACATCGTGATCGACGCGCCGGATACCGAAACGGCGCTGCACACGGAGGAGCACCTGGCGCCATCGCTCGATGGTCTGGCCGCGTCCGGCGCCTTGCAAAGCTGGCTCGGTCCGGCGCGCTGGCTGCCGTCACGCGCGCGACAGACTGAAAACCGGGCCTTGATCGAACGGGTGTTGAACGTGCCGTTGCTGGCCTCCCACCGTGTGGCGCTTGGCCTACCCGCGGCGGCGGATGCGGCTTCGGCCGAGTTGCTCTTGCCCGACGCCGTGATTGCGAACGAGCCTTTGGCCTCGCTCGTGCTCGCGCCGGGACGCCACCTGCTGCTGCTCTCGAATCTTGTCCGGCCCGATGAGGTCACGGCGTTGGCGAGAACCGCCGCCCACGCCTACTTCGTCGATCCAACGGCGAACGTCACGGGGGTCCTGGCGCGATATCGCGAACGGGCGTTAGCGTTGCTCGGTCTGGCGGCCGCGCTGACCTATGGTCTGCTCGCCTGGTGCTACGGTTGGCGTTCGGCCCTCGACGTGATCTGGCCGCCGCTGGCCGCCATCCTGGCCGCGCCCTTGATTGCGGCCTATGGCGGTGTGCCGCTGACGCTGTTCGGCGCGCTCGCGCTGATTCTGGTGCTCTCGATCGGCAGCGACTACGCGATCTTCTGCCGCGAGGCCGACCGCGACCACCGCCCGGTGACGATGATCGCCGTGCTCGCCGCCAGCCTGACGACCCTCTTGGCTTTCGGTCTCCTGGCCGCCAGTTCGGTTGCCGCGATCCACGAGTTTGGCCTGACCATGATTATCGGCACCGTGATTGCCGTGCTGCTGGCGCCGACGGCCCGGCGTCCGGCGGCATTCGGTGAAAGGAGTTAAACCATGCCGCGTTGGATCGCGCTTTGCCTTGCGACGCTGGCGGCGGCCTGCCAGTCCGCGCCGGCGGCGCCCGAGGCCGGGCTAAACATCGCCCCCGGCCTCGACATGCGCCGTCCGGCGCCTGAACTTCTCGGCAAACCGCGCAACGCCGTTCAGTCCATCGTCGGCGCCTGGCAGGGGCAGGCTGTTTCGGTTGAGGTTCACATCGCTGCCGCGCCCGACGGCTTGCGCTTGATCGGCCTCGACCCGCTGGGCCGCCGGGCCCTGACGGTCAACTGGCGGTCCGCCGGCATCGATGGCAAAATCGGCGAGCGGCTGCCGAAGGGACTCAGCGCCGCAACCATGGTGGCGCACCTTGCATTGATTTACGCACCACTAGAAAAACTTAAGATTTTGTTCGATCGGGACGAAATAATGCTCGAACAGGAT